>CAZZYE010000419.1:0-6790 GCA_964658145.1 uncultured Stigonema sp. | reverse complement strand
AAGGACGAGGACGAGGGCAAGGACAAGAACGAGATCAAGAGCGAGGTCACGGTCGAGTCAAGGGCGAGGGCGAGGGCGCGATTGCGGGCAAGGGGATGGTCGCGGGCAAGGATAAGGTCGCAAGCGAGGTCGAAGTCGAGGCTAAGGGCAAGGATGCGATCGTAAGCGAAGGTGAGGGGATGGTCACGGGCGAGGTTGAAGTAAAAGACTCGAACGGCAGCAGATTTATAGGGTGATTCTACAGAACGGGATTTTTGCTCAACCCAAGCAATGAACTTCTGTATTTTTTCATCATCTGCTAATAGTGCGTCAATTTGCTGTTTCATTAACTGCAACAAATCATTTGCACTTTTCAACATCTCAACGGTGTAAGTCACGCAGCATGTGAACATGTTGGGGGTGATGTAGGCGATCGCTGCTACAGCACTCTGACAACACCGAACGCCGCTCAAGTCAGCACTAAAATCAAAATAGCTCAAAGGAACACATCTAACCCACATTTCGCAAACCAAAAGCTCCGATGTGAGCGCGATAAACTGTCGTAACTAATTTGAAAGCTCAAATCAAAATCAGCGAACGGTGAGAGATGAGTCGCTACTCATTCCCATAATAGCACTGAAGGAAGTAAGTCCGGATGAGATAACCGCAATAGTTCGTATCCAATTCCTGCCACACCTTGAAAAAAACTGGGGTTATAAACACCTTGGGGAAGATTATGAAATAAATAAAACGCACCAGTTTGTTCAGCTCTGTTCACCACCCAGGCTGCCTGCTTTTGGGCAATTTCCAATAGTGCAGGTCTTGAAAGTTTTTGGGCTGCCACCAAGATTACCTCTAGACGACCAAAGTTGCCGCAGCAGATGTGGTCAATGCCCTGCATCCCAAATTTTTGTGTAATATGCACAGCAGTTTCGATTTCGTACTGAATCTCGGATGTATCGAGAATTGTCTGGCATCCTAAGCGAGCCAGACCAATACCGGGGGCACCATGACACCAGCTAGTCCCAAACAAAGGCTCACTATCACTACTTGTCAATGCTCTAAGGTCAGGCCAGTTCCTAGCTTCTGTGGAAAAGACGCTGCGTTCATAGGCAATTGCTTCCTCAGCTGCTTCCAGGAACACTGGGGCTTGGGTGGCTGCATACAATTGCAACAAGGCGTAGGCAATGCCAGCCGCACCGTGAGAAAATCCTGTCAGTAATTTTCCGTCCGTATCTGCCCAAGCTCTGGGACCAAACTCACTTGCAACCCGGTGATTCAATAAGTGCTGACCACAGGCAATGGTCTGCTCTAAAACTGCTGGGTCAGCAACTGCTTTATACAAGGCTAACAATCCTAGAATGGTACCAGCAACGCCCGTCATAACATCCAAGGCTTGATCCATTGCAATACGCTCTGGAGTGACTAAAGAAGCAGCTTGCCTGGCATCTTCTAGGAGTGCTGGTTCCTCCAAGAATTGACTGCACCGCACCAAGGCATAGAGGAATGATCCTAATCCCATTGCTCCACCAATATCTATTTGCACAGCAGTTTTCTCCCTATACTCAAAGTCTATTGAGTACTGCAACAAGTAACGCAGGGGCTGCAAGGCTCCTAGAGCTAGGTCGCGAAATCCTGCCCCACTGGTAAGCTTCTCCAAGGCTGCTAAGAATAACGCCACCCCGCTACTACCGTCATATAGACCACAGCCTAAAGGCTGGAGTTGGAAGCGTTCTGACTCTATCAGATATCCCAGCCCAATCCAGGTAACGCTGCCATCTGTGGCACGAACTGCTAGTTTTTGCAGTTCTTCGGCGATCGCAACAGCTTGCTGTACCATTGCTACCTGGGTTAAGGGAGAAACTGTATCAAGATTCAAATCTGCGCTCTCAGATAGTGATGCCCTACCTGGGTTACGGGCAAACCGTGAGTACAACGAGCTTTGGATGATAGCAATTTGTTGTGTCAAGTCTTCATCACATAGCCGATTAATACAGGATATCACTCGGTCATAACTAGGTTCTTTAAAGAATTTTTCAATGGTTTTGTGGCGATCAATAGTCAATTCATCGCTGTTTGAATAAGCAGTGAAGTAGGGAATGTCTAGTTGTTCCATTGCCTGTACTTCTGCCTCTAGGATTGGCCAAAAGTAGGGTTTGGTAACAGTTGTGAGAAACGCTCGACTCAAGATGTCAATTCCAATACTGCGGTCTGCAGCATCCCTCAGGAATTTAGGTTGTAGCGATTTACGTAGTATAGAATCGTAGACCTTCGTGGCTCGAAACACAAACCTTACTCGCTGACAAGTCAGATTTGCCAAAGGACCATTGGGAGACTGGATCGCTTCTCGATATACCATCAAGAATTTGTACATTTGCCGGAAGCCATCCAAAAGTTCTTCAATGTAATCGTTCAGTGATAGGGGAAAGCAATTTAATAAAGGAGTGTTTGCTTCTATCTGCATGGTAACAGACTCATATCCCAAAGCCATCTTGTCTGTGTTAACCATCTGCCATTTGGGTACGCGAAAAGACTTCTCCTTTTCGCTGACTCCCCCCAAACCGCTAATGTCATAAGCCAACCGTTTGTCTTTTCCAAAATCCCAGTGTGGCAAGAGACCCGTACGCAGCACTGAATTCCACAGATGCTCACTGGCTACGTAAAGGGCTCCTACCTGTTGTCCTAAATCTACCACATCTTGCGCCCGATGATGCATCAGCGTCTCCATGTCGATCAGTACTGGATGTTCGCCGCTGGCGATTAGATTTTCATTGTGGCAGTCAGTTCCTTGTAGAATATGAACAAGGCAAAGCAGCATTCCTGCCCTCTGGTAGTATCGCCGCGCTGCTGCTTCGTCTTCACAGGGTAAATGCTCTACATACTCTACCCAGCCATGGGAGGTGCAGTTAAGCACATTGAAAACTTTAAAAGGTAAGGGGGCTCCGTGCTGATTGCACCAGTCTAGGAATCGATAGTAAGCTACTTCCAAGCCTAAGTCTTTTGGTTTGTAAACCAGTTTCAGTCCTGATTTGAGAGTGAAGGCAATAACCGAACGTCCGTAATTGTGAGAATCAGAGAGACCTGGGCTGATGGCTACAACCTGAGGTAAAAACGTTGTATGCAACGTTTCTGCATTGGTTTTAACCTGAAACACCTGCTGAATATCAGACCAGTCTGTCACCAGCCTTTGGAGAAACTCGTTAGTAGCCTCAACCCAGAAATCTAGGGCTGTCGCTACCAGCCGAGCCAATACGCTATATTCTTTGAAGAAGGACAGCAGCCCATCCCTAAGCAGTTTCTTAATGAATGCTTTATACTGCTCTCTACCTGGATTGTCTGCATCCTGTGCTAACAAGCGACTGAGGGAAGACTTCCTAAAAGTACGGAAGATTGAAAACTCCAGTTCTAATGTCTGGGAGCAAAGATAGTCTAACTGCTTCAGGAGGTTGCGCTCCAGAGCCGCATGAGCTGCTTCGGAAAGCATTTCTAGTGGCGCATAGCCAGACACCCCTAGCAAGCCAGCCCGCTCAATAAGTTTTTGCTGGGCAACTTGGATGAAAGGCTGATAAATTTCCTCGAAGGGGATTGGTCTGTTGGGGTCAAAACAGCGATTTGGTGCTGGATGTTGGTTTCTGGGTATTGGAGCGTCACTGTTTCCCAACCACTGACCCCCAAATTCCAAAACCGTGGCGGCTTGCATCACCGACCTTAAGGTTTCTATCCAAGATGGTATCGGTTGGTTATCTGCTTGATGGACAGTACTTAGGGCACGATGAACCATACTGATATCTAGACAATCCCAAGTAAGGCGCTTGGCAAATCTTTCCCAATTTCCCTTTGCAACAACCTGACACCATTGCTCTAGTCGAGAATTGACCTGTTTATCATTTGCTTGCACTTCATTTAAAAGGAATTTTCCTCTATAGCGTTCAGTAATCGTGCTGGCTCGGTCTAGAATTTGGCTCAAATCTTGTTGAAAGAATTCCATTGTATTTTTATTTGCTATGCTTATCCTTGAAATGAATCCGCAAATCGCACCTTCAATCTAAGTATTGTGTCCAGTTAATTACTCACCGTTCGCGTAATTGAGTCAGGAAATAAAGAATTAAGCAAAATGGCTAAAAGCCTTGTCATACATGGATTCAACGCATTAAGACTTGGTAGATATAAACTTTGGAGACTTGGACAATACATAGTGCGATCGCTCTCGACAAATCTAGATTCCTGGCAACATGTTTTGTGAAAGTTGGGTACGCGAGAGACTTATGTTCTGGTCAAAAATCTCAAAGCTAGACCTAGCAAGACTTTCAATTATTTTTTGTAATTAATCATTTCCAATTTGGATTGCGCGAACGGTGAGTAATTACTTATTTGTTTGTCAATTGCAAACACAATAACATGAAGCCTAGACGCTGAGTAGTTTTTGCTTGAATACTTCGCCCTTCTTTGCTTTGGTAATGCTAGTTTCCATTTAACAGAGTATATTGCTTATTCACGGAATGATCCAGTACTAGCTTGTTAGCAATTGAAATAAGCCGTCGCACATCTAACTTGCACTTTTGGAGATCTGTAACCCTCGCTGTAAGGCTGTCGTGCCTGAAAATTAAAGGCACGGCAGCTTACCATCTCAGTTTACAAGAGATTACAAATTGTTAATCAGTAGTAGATGTTACATCGTAGATGTTGCATTTTCCTCTCGTACACGTTGCTAGGATATTGCTGTAAGTGCATCCCGGTAGTAAATAGCCTGTTATGCAGTGACCTGTCGGCGTGGCCACACCCCCTGCAACGCTCTCTAACTGAGCATCGGATAATTCTTCTATGCTGAACCAATCAAGGTCAGAAATTTCTAATGGTGATATGGGCAGTACCAAGTAGAGGGAGCTTTGAGTTTCCTCTAAAACATTAATCTCAATGTGATCGGGAATGACTGTCCCGAATTCTTTTTTCAGAGTAGCTTTAGGATTTTTAAGTAATTCTTGCTTAAATGCCTTATTTTTCCAAGCTTTAGCAATAGCATCTTTAAATGCTTGCTCGGAAACTATAGTGCTAGGTAACTCATTCTCAACAACTTCAGAGGGTGGTACGGCAGGTAGTACCAAATAAACAATATTCCGATTTTCCTCTAGCACCTGAACTTCAATATCATCGGGAAGTGCTGTCCCAAATTCTTTCTTCAGTACAACCTTAGTGTTGCTCAGCAACTCTTGCTTAAATGTCTTGTCTTTCCAAGCTCTAATAATGGCATTTTCAAACAGCCAGTTTTTCTTAACTTCAGTCATGTAGCCACCTTTTCCTTTTAACTTTACATTCCGCAAGTACACGAGGAGATTGATAGTATTTTTTACTAATGAAACCATCAGTCTCACAAATTAGAGTACAAGATATTGAGCACTATCCGACAGTCAGTAGACCAAAAAGTTCTGCGATCGCAAAAAAAGTAGTTTATGATACACTTTTTCCAGAATCCAAAAAAGTTGATCGCTTTTGATAAATCATAAAGTAAACTTATGAATCAACCGCCCAGGATCAATCCAAGCCAGCCCTACGTCAGATACACTTCACAGACTACCTGTTGCGGTTCGCAAATATAAACGCTCCGACTTGCAAACAAGACAGTTATCGGCTCAAATTAAGGGTTTTCCGCAATTTTGATGATGATTAAGGGAATGTCACTCTCGATCAATCGCACATTTTCTTCTGGGGAGGACACAATCACCATCTCAAAATACCAAAGAAAGCGAGTGCATGAGTTAAACTACGCTTTTCCTCGTATTTGTTATAACAGATGAAGTTCTATGTAATAATATATGCCTGCGACTACTCAAATTACTAGTAAATCAATTGAATCTTGGTTATTAGCGGAAGATTTGCATCATTGGTTATGGTGGCAGTTTTGACTAATATGGGATTACGAGCGCAAATAAGACATTGCATTGTGTGGGTCTACTTCGAGCAATTGATTGAAGTTATCAACGGCTTTTTGATAAGCACTTATAGCTTGATAAGCATTTCCTCGACTTTCATAAGCTTGAATACAAGCTGAATCTCTTTGGATTGCTTCGTTGAAGTTCTCAATTGCTTGTTCATGATTTCCGCGACGTTCCCAATTTTCTCCATCAAAAACATAGGATAATGCGACTTTTCGAGCGATTTCCTGTTTAGATAAAAATGGTATAGTCAGCAGTTGTAAGCCATCACTAGAAACCTTTTTTCCGTCAATTTTAATGTAATATGGAAATAAATTATTAAGAACAATTAAGGCATTTACTAGATAAAAAATAATCCCAGGAAATAGATGAACTCCTAGAAGATTCTTCAAAAATACTTCTTGAGGAAATTGTAGTGCCAAAAGAATTAGTAAAAAGTTAGTTAATGAACCAGAAAGGATAATCAGAAAATTTTTCAGTCGGTACAAGTGAGTTGATTTGCCCAAAAATAAAGTTGTTCCTCCTGTGAAAAACTGCTTGAATTCCCATAGTGTAAAAAGAGTTCGCCCAGAGCCAATGATGATTTTAATAACTTTCATTCCCATAAGACGAGCAGCGATCGCATGCCCTAATTCGTGCGGAATAGTCATCAGCACGGCAATTACTTCAAAAAGATACAAATTTAAGAGTGCCCAACCGATCCAGGAGAAAGGCTGCTTAACAAATACAAGAGCTAAGCCTGCGCTCACATATATCCATCTCCAATAATATTTTTGTAGTATTGCTTTAGATAAATTATTCATTTTTTTATTACGGGTAGAGCAAGCAGTTTTCTGGCGATTATAAGTAAAACAAGTATCAAAATAATTCGTAATTAATAA
>CAZZYE010000418.1:0-6792 GCA_964658145.1 uncultured Stigonema sp. | reverse complement strand
CCCTTTTTGGTAGTAGTGCATAGTAATGATTTAGCTTTGTAAATTGGCATCTTCCGTCGGGATGATCGGGAGGCATTTTATATCTACATGGATCGGCGGCATTCCCGACCCCACAAAGTCGTCATTCAATTCGACGACCCGGACTGGGAAGCAAAGTTGGTGGCAGTAATTCAGGAGAAGGTAATGTAACTGTGGAACCGAAGAGGGAATCGCCGATGCGCGATGGTTGGAGACGACGCGCCCCCCAAGGAAGCGATCGCCGACTCATCAAGTTGTAAATTTTTGGCAGACGCCCAAGAGCCAACTACCTATCAACAACCATATATCTGCTCGCGATCGCTGCGATCGCTCCTTGATGGATCAGTCCTTGGTATACTTATCAATTACCTTAGCTAAATCTGGCACCGCCTCCTCCACGTGTTTCTTGGCTGAACCGCGAAGTTTTTCATATGTTCCTCGCACAATTTGGCGCTTCGAGAGCTTAATCCTCGCGTCGGTGATGCCCAGTAGCGCGTCCGCCGTGCGATCGCGACTGGAGACGAGGTGTTCAACCGGGTCACCCTTCTGCACACCCTCACTCCATAAGGGATCAAGCGCCGTGAAGCACTCCGGTAGGAGATGCTCGACGACCTCGGGAATGTACCCTGGCTTGACTCCCTTGAGGGCAGCGAAGGCGGTTTTCAGGGCTATGCCGCTTATGCCTGACTTGGAAGCAAGTTGCGCGTCTATCATCTTGCAGCAGTCATCCACAACTATGGCTTTTTTGTTCGAGTCCAAAAGTCCGTCGCTAAGTTTCATTTTACTTTTCCTCAGTATCAAAGTGTCTGATTTATCTTCAACTAATTTTCCTCGCGAATGGTATCTTTAGCTCATTTTGATAGCGTAAAGATTTGACAAAGATTATTAAAAGAATCTCCGTACCGCGACTCTCGGAGAGTGTCAAAATATGGCGTTGCTTTCTTGAGGTATGAATCCGGATGTAGAGACGTAGCACTGCTACGTCTCTACAAGGATGTTGTACGTAAAATCATTTTCATACATGGAATCAGCAACGCCCAAAATATTAGTGAATTTTTCTTGCTGTCATTTCAAACAACTGCTGAGCATTCCTTCCCAGAAAAGCATCAAAAAGCACTTCCTTCCCCGGTTCCACCTCCATTATGTAGCGCTGGGCAATTTCATAATAAGCGTATGTCCACGGAATCTGAATTTCTGCACCACTGATGTCATCTAGAACCGTTACCATCTCAGTAACTGCTTGAGTTGCCGTTTGCCGCAAACCACAGGCAACATTACCCTCTATCTCCGCTTTCATCGGTACACCCAGGTTAGTTAAACCACGGGCGGTAGTATCAATATCCGGGTATTTTGTAGTATTTTGGCGGTTGACGTAACCTGTAAAGTGGTTAACCGCGTAACCATGCAGTAGCACCCAAGCACCATACTGAGTGACCTTGTTAACGAATTCCACAATAAAACCTTGGGGAGGATACCAAGGTCGGGTAAAGACTTTTTGGAAACCTAAATGACTTTCCCCCGGATCTATGAGGTCCGTTCGAGTAAAGTTCCGCAATCGTAAGGGTGAGGTCAGTTCGTACTTGAGCTTCGATACTGTTTTATAAATGAGTTGTGCTACTTCTTCTGGCAATTCATCCACAACTAACTCGCTGATAAACAGTTTGGGTAAATCTAATTCCTCTTGCTGAGGATGGCGATAGTGACGAGCGTAAAGATGGGTTTCAGGAAAAGTATATTCCCCCGCCACCTCGTAACCCAAAAATTTTGCAATTTGTTCAAGATAGTCAATCCCCAGATTAATCTGACCTTGTGGACTATCCACCGTCATACGTAAAGACCGAAAGGCGATATGGTCATTCTTCACAGTCCCACCTGCAGCCGCGATCATTTGCTGATAGGTACGGGCATGACTTACTCTAGCGCTATATTGTTGCCAAAGTGATTCCCAAAGGTGTTGGGCAATTTCAGGGTTCATATTAGGAGTTAGGAGTGAGGAAGAGACGTTCCGGCGGAACGTCTGTACGGGAGGCGCGGAGTGAGGAAGAGACGTTCCGGCGGAACGTCTGTACGGGAGTTAGGATTTCTGTAAGAATATCTAGGGCAATTTGAATTTGATCGCTATCAATAACCAGAGGCGGACAGAAGCGAATGGCTGCTTTACCGCAACCAAGTAACAACAGACCCCGTAAGAAAGCTTCTTGGAGAATGCGATCGCGTAGCTGTGGATCTAAATTCCCTTCCGAGTCCAACAAATCTACTGCTACCATCAAACCTTTACCTCTTGGCGACGAAACTCGGTGAAATTGCTGCTGCATACGACGCAAATGAGCTTGCAATAATTCTCCCATCTCCAAGGCGTTAACCATTAAACCACTTTCCAGCAGTCGCAAGGTGGCAATACCAGCAGCACACGCAACGGGATTGCCGCCGAAGGTAGTAGCATGGGAACCAGGCTGCCAAGTCATAATTTCCGGACGAGAAAGAATTGCTCCTAAAGGTAATCCACTAGCAATACCTTTGGCAGTAGTAATTATATCGGGCATCGTCGCCCAATGCTCAATCGCAAACAGGCGACCTGTACGTCCCATCCCAGATTGCACTTCATCAACTACCATGAGAATGCCATAGCGATCGCATATATTCCGGATGCGCTGCAAAAACCCATCCTCAGGCACAATATAACCGCCCTCACCTTGAATTGGTTCGACAAAGATTGCCGCTACCTCAGATGGTGGTACTACTGTATGAAATAGCTGATTTTCCAGGTAATCCAAGCTAGCGTGAGTACCATAGGGAATATGAGTTACCCCTGGTAATAAGGGACCGAAGTTTGCCCGTTGCACTGCTTTGGAACCAGTTAGGGACATCGCCCCGTAGGTACGTCCGTGGAATGCGCCCAAAAAGGCAACGATCAGCGATCGCCCTGTATAATACCGAGCAAGTTTGATTGCACCTTCGTTAGACTCCGCCCCAGAATTTGTAAAAAACACCTTTGCACTATTGGGAAAGGGGGCGTGCTCAGCTAATTTCTCCGCCAGTTCCACCATTGGTTCATAGTAAAAATCAGTTCCCGACATGTGCAACAGCTTCCCAGCTTGCTCTTGAATAGCTTGCACAACTTCGGGGTGGGCGTGTCCCGTAGCAGTTACAGCAATTCCTGCGGTCATGTCCAAAAACACATTACCATCCACATCTTCTACCATACAGCCCTCACCGCGAGCTACAACCAGTGGGTAGTCGCGGGTATAAGAGGGGCTGGAAATGTGGCGATCGCGTTCTACAATGCTAAGAGCGCGAGGTCCAGGTAAGGAAGTTACCAAGCGGGGTGTACGGGGTAAAGAAATTTTAGATTTTAGCTCGTTCCCAGGTTCCTGCTTGGGAAGGCAGATTTTGGATTGTGAAATGTCTAGCATTATAAATTCAAAAAAATGTTATAAAATATGAGGAGCAAGTATTTTATTTACTTGCCGTGTTGCAGTAAAATTTACAACTACTTAAAAAATAATTTTGTATTTTATCTAGCCGATATACGATCTTTTGATGATTAACTGCATTTTTATTTTCAAATCTCTTGCACAGTAAGGGTTTTAGCTGTTATCTGGCGGCAAATGTCAGCTTCGGTGATCTTACCCCTTAAACGGATCTGACTAGCTTAAGCTTCCCTTTATGGTTTTCGTGTTCTAATCGCTCAAGCTCAAACAGTTCTTCCATGCTCCGTCCGTTGCCGTGATGAATTATCTGGTAGGTGACAAAGTTCATGTCCCACTCTGCAACACGCTTGTTACTGTGATACTTGCCGTTGTTGGCGAGAATGCGCTGGTAAAGTCGTTGATAAATGTTTTTTGCTGCACCCAATGTAAACTTCGTTTGTTAATTCGTTAACCATTGCGTATACTGCTGGTGTGCCTATATACTCATTTTTTGCAAGGGTTTTTACAAATGGGCTACCTTCGTAAAGGCTCATTAAGTAGATCATCCATTTCCTGTCTTTCGCTCTACGCATACCTGTCTGAAATAGTGAAGTAAATGAACTGTAGTGCGTAGAACCGCCAGATCTGACGCTCGTTCTGACGCCGGAGTACCGGAAGATCGCAACGCTTACGCTAACGCGATCGCAACCAAAAACACCCCTAGGTTCAGGCTGTAAATTTCAGCACCAACCTAGGATGTCCTGAACTACACTCCAATTTTCTCTAGTGAGAGGACGTATAGCCTACTGGATTCCTACTGTACCTAAGATAAATTTTGTATAAGGAGTAGGGGTTGAGCCGAGATAAGCCCAAGTGCGATTCGTTGTGGGTGGCGCGACCTGAAATGGTCGTTTAGTGCGGGAAGTCTACTTCCCTAGAGGATTCATACCCTCTACCCCTACGTAAAAGACTAGTAATAGTCCGGTCACATCCCTTGTAAGTAATGAAAGGGATGGAGTGCAGACCACGAAAGTAGCCGAAACTGACAGCCCAAGTTGGTTAGAGGAGCAAAGGGGAATTCTCTAACGGTGAACGTAAGTAAATTATCGCTTAAACTGCGTTATACGAAGAAGTGCCAAATTAGGCTGATAGGCACTAACCAAAAGGTAAATGGGTGGGTTGATAGTTTTTCCATCTATCAACCGTATGAACACTAACCCCATCGCAGAATAGATAACACCTAAAAGAGAACAGATAACTAAATGACACAACAGGGTAAGCCCTACAGAGTCTAGGAACGGTCGAAAATTCCTAGTAAGTCTGAGGTAACGAAGACCGAAATCTCTGGAGGGTAGAGGATGAGAGAAAAAGCGAACGCTTACCTGTAATCGGTAAGATAGGGGTTCAAAATTTGCCCCTAACCGAAAGGAACAGCAGACTTCTCTTGGGTCTTATACGAAAGAAACCAAACAAAAGAAACCTAATCGAAAGGACAAGTTAGATGGTGTCAGCAATGACAACAAACGGACCAAAGAAACCACTAGAAGACTGGAGCCAGATAAACTGGCGTAAGGTCAACAAAATGGTTAAGAATCTACGTCAAAGAATCTTTCGTGCGAGAAGACTTGGGTTATTTTGCAAGCTTAGAAATTTACAGAAGTTGATGCAAAAAAGCTACGCCAACTTATTGTTATCTGTTCGGCGTATCACCCAAACCAATCAAGGTAAAGCGACGGCAGGCATTGATAAGGAAATCATCAATACCCCAGAACAACGGGTGATTCTGGTAAATAACTGGAAGGGTGGGAATAGCCTACCAACTGGTCGTGTAGAAATTCCCAAGCCTAACGGAAAAAAACGACCGCTCGGAATTCCTTCGGTACGCGACAGAATCGAACAGGCAATAGTAAAAAATTCACTATAACCCGAGTGGGAAGCCGTATTTGAGCCTAACTCCTATGGATTCAGACCGGGCAGAAGCTGTCAAGATGCTGTAGAACAAATTTTCAATCAGCTATCGAGATGGCATAATTGGGTTCTAGAAGCTGACATTCAAGGCTTTTTTGACAACATTGCACATGAACCCATTTTATCAATGATTGGAAATTTCCCCAAGAGAAATCTCATCAAAGAATGGTTAAAAGCGGGTTTTGTGTTCCAAGGTAAATTTAACCCAACGGACATTGGCACACCACAAGGAGGGGTAATTTCACCACTACTCGCCAATATTGGTTTGCATGGCTTAGAAAATTATATTAAAGCCTCCAACCCGAGACTTGGAGTGGTAATTTATGCAGACGACTTCATCGTCACCGCCAGAGACAAGGAGAGTCTCGAAACCGCCCAAAACCTGATTCAAGCATGGATGTCTAAGCGAGGTCTAGAACTCAACTTTGAGAAGACGCTAATCACGTCAATGGAAGATGGCTTCGATTTCTTGGGGTTCAACTCCCGACATTATAATGGAAAACTTTTAATCAAGCCAACCAAGAAGAAAGTACTTGCTTTCTGTAAACGTATTGGCAAAGAGATTAGAAACCTTAATGGTGTAGAACAGGAAGTCCTAATTAGAAAGCTCAATCCAATTCTCATGGGATTTGCTAACTACTATAAAAGTGTAGTCAGCAAAGAAACCTTCGGTTACATCTCACATCGAATCTGGCAATACCTTTGGCGTTGGGCTAAGCGTAGACATCCCCACAAAAACACAAAATGGGTGAGAAAACGTTACTTTAAACCCATTAAAGGCAATAAATGGACGTTTGCTTGTACAATTAACGACCGCCGAGGGAAGGATAAAGAACTTGTCCTTTACCAGATAGCGTACACGACCATCGAACGCCATATAAAGGTGAAAGGTGACGCTTGTCCTGATGACCCTTCACTAAGAGAATACTGGGAAAAACGCCACCAGAAACAAGGGTCATCCCGCTTCCCGAAAGGCTCTAAGCTACACAGGATAGCGGAAAACCAAAACTGGAAATGCCCATTATGTGGCGACCCCTTATTCAACGGAGAGGAAATCGACACCCATCACATAGTATCTGTAGCTGTAGGTGGAACAGACGACATTGAAAACCTTCAGCACCTACACAAAGCGTGTCATCAGCAGATACACAAAACCCAAGTCAAATCTCGCTTGAAATAAGGCTTGAGCCGTGTGAGTGCGAAAGTCTCATGCACGGTTCTTAGGGGAGTACGGCAGGGTGACCTGCCAATCTTACCCGACAACCCATATTACCCTGACCCCGAAGTTAATAATAATAATTCTCCTCCGCGCTCTAGTAAACTAAGATTGAAAAATAGTTCTTATGTACTAAATACATCCGTTTCGTCAGGGTGTGACAGTTGTGGGTGCGGAATG
>CAZZYE010000417.1:0-6795 GCA_964658145.1 uncultured Stigonema sp. | reverse complement strand
AAGTATGGCAGATGGCAGTACAAGCAGCTGGCGATAGACTACCATCAAATCGCATTGTTAAAGATATTGTACAACGTGTTATGGAGCGTACCAAAGTGCCGAATTCTTATCGGGTAGGGGAGGTTTGTCAGTTTGTTGTCAAAGATAACCCTGATTTACGGGGTAAAGGCGGGTTCTGGTGCATCGTTAGTCAGGTGAATGACTCCAGTTGTACTGTAGTTGGGTGGGACGGTTTGTATACCGTGAGGATGGATCACTTAAAGTCACTTGAGTATTCGGATGATGATTGTGAGAGGATGAAGGAGATAGGCGATCGCATCACCAGACTACGTAATACTGGCGATTTGGAAGCAGCGGCATACGCCCACTTGAAACACTTGGGTGAATTGAGGCGTTCATATCTGACACAGTTGGAAGAGAAGCTGTTGAGGCTTTTAGAGCAAGAGTATGGCTGTGTTACCGACTAATCTAGAATGAACCAAGATTGGACATTTCTTTACAATGTAAAAATATATATACTGTAGTAATTACATAGTACGTAAGGGAAAAGCAGCCTGTTATTGTGCTACATGTATTAATTATTACGCTATATTTTTGAATTTAACAATGATAGTACGTTGTTTTTAGGTTTATAGAAGAATATATAAGTTAGTTACTCAGGACTTACGGAGTACAAATTTACTAAATATCAATCTGTCTTTAGAAGCATATTTAAGGATTATCGCGGTCGCTCACCCCTTCCTAAAGTACTTAATATAGCGAAATACACATCAATTGCTACGTTATATGGTGAGTTATGAGCTGAATGACCATTCAAAAATCACTAGTAAATAATAGAACACAATTTAGCAAATTTGTACGTGAACTTCGCACTCTGACCGATCTTACACAAGAACAATTCGCGGCGGCTGTCGGCGTTACCTATTCCACAATTAATCGGTGGGAAAATGAACGCTCTAAGCCCTCACCAATAGCAATGCGGCGTATTGAAGAGATGCTGCAAGACATGGGCGACCAGGGGCAGGATTTACTCGCGAAGTATTTAAAGTAGGCTGGTTCTGTATCCGGGAGCAAATACAAATAGGGGTTCTCTTAAATTGCACATTTTATAACCGTTATACAGTAAGGATTTGAGAGTTCTCATAAAAATGTGCTTGTTTCATATTTTGGGGGAGCGTTAATCGCGCCCCTTGGGCGCTCAGATCTTGCACCTTCTCAATAAAGGGTTGTAGACAATGCTCAACTGACGAAATAATAAGCTTTTTGGGCTTCGATTTTCGTGATAAGACGGTGGTGCAAGATCTGAGCCTCCGACTAGCGGCTGACGCCACTAGTAAAATATGAAAAATGCACATTTTCGGGCAGTTCTAAAACCTTTGCTGTATCAGGATTCTAAAATGTGCATCTTAGGAGGTTTTCTTCTTGAGGAACACTTGTGAGTTACCAAAATTTTTTAGAGAGATTTCCCTTTGGTTAAGTTATCACTATGGATTGCTTTCGGTTTTTGTCCAGGATAAATATGTGGAGTTGAATTAGTGGAAGTCGAATTTGGTCATATCCAGGAATACAATAGAGCGAGAGGCTTTGGTTTTGTAAGCCGCACATTTAGGCATACTAATCGACGACGTAAAAAGAACGTTTGGTTTCACATTACAAAGATTAGACGTGACTATCCTAATTTGGCAAGAGAATTAGATGCTGGTTTATCAGCAAATATTAACTTTTGGTATGAAATCGATAAGAGCAACGATGAAAGGGTCAACAAAATTTGGTTAGACCCAAAAGACATTCCTAAGCAGCAACGAGATAGTTTAGTTACTCATATTGAGCAGATGTGGTGTAATCCTGATAACACTCTTCCAGAATGGTTAGATCACCTCACACTTGCCTTGGCTGGACAACTTCGTAAAGATGAGTTGAATCAACTTCATGATGAGCAAATCCGTAGGCGAAATGAACTAAAAGAGCGAGAACAAATACAAAGACAATCTTGCTCTGAACTGACAATGCGGAGCAACTATCAAGCTCAATCATCTGAAGATCGAGTTCAAGTGCATCTGCATTATATAAAGAATAATCAAATCCCATCAACTAGAGATCGTTTTCGTGCCGAAAGAGGAGTGATTGAGGCAATTTTTTCCAGTGACAAGATGCACGGCTTACCCCCTGCATTAAAGGCAATCGCTCGATTGTGTCCAAGGCAAAGTAGGACAAACCCACTTTCTCATCAGCCAGGTGGCAGTGACGTAATAGTCGCTTACAGTCTTGGTGATGTGATTTTGTATGACTGGATCAAGAATGTCGTGTGGTATATTACCGCATTCCAGAACTCTAACCCAGAGTTTCATTTGCACGTCGAGTCAATATATGGGCGTTTTTCTGAGGATAAGAGCGAGCGCCTGATTGGTGTTTTCTGCCCAATATGGGATCGTGACAAGGATGGAGCATCTAAGGATGCTATCCAAGCCTGCCTGAAAAGATATCAAAAACAGATGGATATTGGTCACCAAACATTACATGAAGAAGCAAAAAAGTATTGGAAAAGCTATGGTCTTTCCGATCAAGAAGTTGAAAACTTGCCGACTATTTATAAGCAGTATATGGAGGAAAAGAGGGAGGGATCTGAAACTATTAATCTCTCGTTGTTTTGAGCATTGTCAACATCACCAAGAAGGTTCTCAAACGTCAAGAAATTATGTGCGTGATAGAGTGCTACTGGGTGAGGGTATACCTACAGTAAGGTTTGCAGCTACGGAATGTTTTGAGCGTTCTGCAGATGTTGTGGCTGAGTTTTTAAATATTTTCTGAACCAATCGCACCTCCCCACCCCTCATAATGTGGGAGTGAAACGGTAGAGGTGAGGTAGGCGATCGCACTCACTGTGCCAACAAGAAAGGTGGCGGCTATCTGCCGAAATTTTGTCCTCAAGCGCTCAACACTTTACGATGCTCTTAATCGTTACAAGATTGAAAAAATATTAGAAAGCACAATGCGTTAACCATCTTTGTATAGAGGACACATTCTAAAAAATTCCTAAGGTGAAATGCCGAATTACTTACAATCAGTCCAAACGACAATCTATTATTAAGATTTTCTAACCTCAGTGATTGGTAGTAATAAATTTCTTTCAATTTCTTCTTTCACTTCTATATTGACATAACACTCACTGTATAAGCATTCTAATATAAACTTATTAGCGTCATAATACAGTTTTAGTAAAGCTCTCTGTTCATTACTAAACTCCCAAATGTGCCCAAGATTTCGATACTTGATGCTTATATCTCTGAGTTTATTGCTCCAAGCTTCCCCCTCGTTTCGCCACCATTGTTTAAACTGATATTGCTCATTAGATAAGTAGGATGTAGTTGGCAATTGCTTTATAAGTTGCTGCAATATACTGAGAAACTTGTCAGTAGAGTTATGACAAATTCGATTAAAAGTGCGAGTGAGTACTAAAGCACGGCGAGGATCACCATCGAGATTAATAATTAAATTAAGGGTGAGATCCAAAGCCCGATCATAACCAAGGGCAACTTCAAATTTGTGGTCACGACCAAGAGTTAAAGCAAAATCATGCCCTGAAAGAATTGTACAAGCAAGGCTGCGATCAAGAGCGCTAGTGAGAGTAAAATCATAATCAAAATCGAAAGCAAGAGTGAAATAAAATGCACGACTAGCGGGAAGCTTACAAGGAGCTTCAATTGAGATGGCTTTTTGATGAACCCAAGTTAAAAATTGCTGTAATTTTTCTTCTCTTGCAATTAATTCATCAGTCCATTTCTTCATCAGTTGTACAAGTTCATCTGCCTCCCGTAACATACCAGCAGTAAGTAGGAATACTTCCCTCCAGCGTTTCTCATCTGTATGAGAGGCTAGTTCTGTTAGGGAGATAGCAGGTCGTCGTGTTCCTAAGGAAGATACGATTTCTCGTGCTGCAAAATATTCCTGAAAAGTTAGATGCGAAAAAGAGTAAATTCCTTTTGCTCGTTCAACTAGCAGTCCATGCTGTGCTTCTATTGCTTTAAGTACTGCTTCACTTTCTCCCTGGAGAGTTTCTGAATCAATTGAGGTAATCTGTAGATTACGGATATACTTACGAATATATTCTTCAACTTTATTTTGCTTAAAGAAGTAGTCTTTCTGCTCAAATGTCGTCCAGGCAATTTGGCTCAATAAGTCTTCTTTTCGTTTTAACGACAAATTTTTATAAGTCTGATCTCTCTGAATATTACGTTTAGCGTCCCATTTCTTCAATAATACATCTAGCCCTTCTTTATAAAGCTCAGAACGATTTGCTGGAAAATTTGCTGTTTCACCGAATACCAAGCAAAGTAAGGTTAGCAAGAGAGGATTGGTTGCAAGCTCCTTAATAGGAGGATTTTCATTAAGCTTTTGAAGAAATCTTTCCCCTTTAATAGGGTCATTTTTTATTCTAAACCAGTTTTTAGAAAAGGCAGTGATTTGTTTCTCCTCAAAATCAGCAACCTCAACTTCTGTGAAATTCACAAAAACATACTCTCTGGCAGCAATACGACATGTAATAACAAAGTGATTTGTATAAATTCTCTTAGGAAATCTTTTAGAAAGAAACTTGAGACCTAGATCGGGAGTTTTAAGGATATCAGGGTATCTTGAGATGTCAGGTCGAGTTTTTGGATTGGGTCTTTTCTTAGGATCTTTATCTTCTGAATCTTCCCATTCCTTTTTTGCTTTGTCCCATTCTTGCAGTTCTTCAATCTTCTTTTTTCTTTCCTCCATAAATAAGTGTTGATCTGATTTGAACTGCTCAGAAAAAAAGAACCGAGCAGAAAAATCTTGAATCTGCTTTAGAACTCGATTATTATCCTCTTCCCTAACTTCATCTAAGCCATCAAGCAAGGTCAGTATTCTACCATGATTTAATAGCTTAATTACTTGATCAGAGGTTACGTTGAAACTAACAAGAAGGTGTGTGATGAACTCCAACAAATTGGAGTGATTAGGAGCCTCAGCAAAATCCTTAAGCGTGATAAAAATTGGTACTCGCTCGGCTTGAAAGCCTCCCCAAATACACTGAATAGCTAAGTATTTCAAAAAAGTCGTTTTTCCAGCTCCTGGCTTACCGAGAACCATTAACTTGGGACATTGATTCACTACGTTCAGTCCTGGCACTCGCGGCTCAACAACTTTGCCCAGTCCACTACGCTCAAAATTACCTGATTCTGGGTCAAAGCCTTGTAACAACTCAGCAATAGCTAATCGCCTACGTCCTATTACTGTTTCTAAGATGTTGACGTCAGTGTAAATGTCACCCAATCCAATTGGTTGAGTCATATCTAATACCCGCATTGTTCCACATAGTTCTTGAATGTAGGACTGTATTTTCTGCCGCACTTCCTGTACTAGGGTATCAATCTCTGATGCTTGATTCAGGTTAGTATTAATCGAGCTAGGGGCATAACTTGTAAATGAATCCACAATCTCTTCCCAGTTCAGATCTAGTGCTTTGCATATCCCAACAAAGTACTTGCGATCAACTGGCTTACCTGTAAAAAACTTATGAGTGGGTTGTATATCGATGCCTTTAGTTGTCGTTTTACCTTCAATAATAACTTGCTCAGCTAGTTCTTGCCGACTCCAGCCTTTATGAATCAATGCTTTCTCTGCTTTTGCAATCCCTGCCTCACTAGCCTTAAGTGATCGCTTTTTCATAGTTTTATCATAAACATACTACTCATTCTACTAATCTCACACTAAACGCATATCTAACTCATATCGTTTGCAAAGCTTACACAGACTGAATTTCAAAGTAAAAGTTTATAGGATTGAGACATCTTCTTAAAGAGGTGTCTGACATGAACAACAAAATCACCCCTGCTTTTCAACAAGTTTTTTGTGCAGTAATATTTCTTACTCTTCTCTCTGGCAGTTCTTCCGTTTGGCTGGCTTCTCAAAAACACCTCTCTCCTGAGCAGACTCGTGTGTTCGAGACCTGCAACACTACCTGGAATATGGGTATCGGTGCCATTTTTGGGCTGTTGGGAAGCAAAGCAACTAACCTATTTCAGTCAGGCGAAGAAGAAGACAAAGATCCGTGATACTAGAGATTCGGTTCAGTATAAGGAGTTGACAAAATAACTAGAAATGAAGAGTGCATTGACGAAGCATTCGGACTGAAAATATGGATGCAATACGCATGCAAGCGTCTGCGTTCATCGCGCCGATGCCCTAAGTAGACATATCCAAAAAACAATGTAGAGACGTTCCATGGAACGTCTCTACGAGGGTTGTAGACAACGTACAATTAATTTCTGGAGATGTCTATTAACTTTCGTTTTTTTAACCACCCCTGTGTGATCCACACAGCCCCAAGTCAAAAGTGATGGGGCGATCGCATGACTGGTTCTCTTGAAGACTGGGGCGATCGCACCTCCAGCCCCCCACTCCCTCACTACTACTGCCAAAGTGTCAACTCTAACTGCCCCGGTGAAGTATTCGACCGCCCCCTCGCCCTGCTATGTAGTGCTATATGACATGGACTACATAAAGGTATGAGGTTACTTACCCGATTATCTTCAGGTGTAAAATTTGCGTGGTGTACGGATAGAGTGAGCGTTGTCCACTCAGACCGCGATAGTCCCTTTGGCTTCTCCCCAGGACTGATAGCAACAGCGTTCTCGGTGACTTGCACGTCCAGGTCTTTGGCTTCCATACCAGGGAGTTCTAATTTGAGATGAATAGCATCTGCTGTTTCATTGATTTCAGCAGCAGGAACTCGTGTAAACGCTCGAACCTCAGATGTTGCTGGTACTTCAT
>CAZZYE010000416.1:0-6803 GCA_964658145.1 uncultured Stigonema sp. | reverse complement strand
GTTCGCCCCTACCAAGGGTTTCAGACAACGAATAATTAATTTTCGGAGATGTCTAATAGACATCTCCAGAAATTAGATTTCAACTCAAGCAACACAAGGGTTTCAAAGTAATTTTCGGAGATGTCTAATGGAAAATTTACAATTTAGGCAGGAGTTCACTTAATCTTTACGTATATTCTTGCACAATGGAATTTAAACTAAAATTTCAAGTAAATTAGATACCTAAACTCCAACTCCCCTTTTAGCAAAGGTAAATAATAATGCATTTATACTTCGCTCTTATGGGCTAACGTGAGGGGTGCAAAGCCTACGTTTTCATTTTTTACGGGAATTTTTGGATAAATTACAGGATTTTTATGGACTCAAATATTTCATCTGAAAATGACCAAAGCCGCTTCGCTCAAGCCAAGGCAGACATCTTATTCTCCCACTATAGTGAGAGTGCTGCCAGCATTTTGACTAAATCACAGACGGACACGTTAGTCAATGGTGGTGTAGGGGTGGCGTTAGCTGACGCGTCAGCTACTTTTAAGAACGACGCAGCCTTTTCCGATCTCTTCACTGACACTACTGGAATCAGTTCTGGCGGTAATAATCAGGTCAAAAGTAACAGTGAGACTCTAGTGGCTGCTAGTTTTTCGATCGCTGCTCATCAAACCTTCTCTTTCGATTTTTTAGGAGAGTTAGCATTAACAGTTAAAGAAATTGAAAATTCTCAAAATGGATCTAACGAGGCTAAGTCGAAAACCGCTTTCCTGGTTTTGGACACAACGGAAGTCAATAAACCCAAGGTTTTAGATTATTTTGGCATCTCAGGAGATCTCAGTTCCCCATCAAAAATCGACAACCTGAAAATTAGCACTAGTTACCACGTTAAGATTAAAGACGAGGATAAAAAACCTAATGATGGCAGCAACGACACAGAATCTCTGACTAGCAATGTTAGTGGGTCTTATAAGCGGAGATTTAACCACGCCACCAACATCACTGTAGTGGAGGTTAATAACAGTTCCGTGGCATTGGAAGATACTTTAACCTCCACTCAGGATCATAAAGACGCCTTGACTGGCGGAGCCGACCATGGCAAATTTGTTGTCAACAAAGATGACTTACAACCAGGGAAGTATGATCTTAAGAATTTTGAGGTCGGGAAGGATGAGGTAGATTTTCATGGTTGGGGCAACGTTGATGCCTCAACTTGGTTTAATGGGATCGTTTCTGGGCATCAACTGGTCGATACCCAAAAGGGAGCTTTATTAACCTTGAGTCCTGGAGAAGATTTGCTTTTTGTTGGGGTTCATGCTATCGAACTCAGTCCATCCAACTTCCACTTCTTGTAAAAGACCTAGTCAGACAACAACGCTCGAAAATTTACAATCCCGATCAATCTCTTCGTTGCCGATCAACAGTAAGTGAACAGGGAATATATCGCTATTACCAACAATGGTAGCGTGGCGTTCACATCTAACTTGAATTCGGGCGAAACAGGGTTGCATCACCTATTTCATCAATAATTCCTGCCACCAGACGTAGGTAGTCAATATTTTTCACTGCAAAGCTTGGCAGCTTTCAACTGAATGTGACTAAGTCCTAGTAGAGAATGGGAAATCGGTCGAGTTTATCAAGGACAGCGAACAAGTTGTCGATGTGGGAACAGTTGGGATGACCAATTGAGGAGTGCTTTACGAAGTAGATAGGTCGGGTGTGTCCGTAAGATCGCGATAAAATTGCATTCCTGTGTGCAGCAGTAGCATCATTCCTGATATCAAATTCAGCACAATCAGTTTACTTATTTGGCAGCATCCTCTGGCAGCGGTATGAACTCCGTTTCTTGTGGTACATTGTCAAACTGACCTGTCTTCCAATCCATCTTAGCTTGCTCGATCCGCTCTGGTCGGCTAGATACAAAATTCCACCACTTATGCCGCTTACCAATTGGTTCACCACCAATAATGACGCAACGAGCTGAGGTATGCGAAGCAACTTCAACACGGTTTCCGGGTGTCAGAATTGCCAACTGATGTTGCTCAAGCGGTGTGCCATCCACGCTTAAACCTTCAGTGACGCTGTAGACCGCTCTTTCGCTATAGTCGTTAGGCACTGTAAACTGCGTTTCTTGCTTCAGCTGCACATCCAAATAAACTAGAGGTGAAAAAGTTTTGACAGGTGAAGTGTAACCATAAGCTTGTCCTGCTATTAACTTGATTAATATACCGTTTGATTCCCAAGTTGGCAGGTCAACTGCAGCATAGTGGCGAAACGAAGGCTCTGTCTCTTCGTATTCTTGTGGGAGGGCTACCCAAGTCTGGATGCCATGAATCTTTATCTCACCATCCCGAACACTGTCGGGTGTTCGTTCAGAGTGGACAACGCCGCGACCTGCTGTCATCCAATTAACGGCTCCAGGATGAATTTCTTGAACACTGTTTAAACTGTCACGGTGCAGCAGTACGCCTTCAAATAAGTAAGTGACCGTTGCCAAATTAATATGTGGATGTGGTCTTACGTCCACACCCTTACCTGGTGGAAAGATAGCAGGACCTAAATGGTCAAAAAAAATAAAAGGTCCGACCATCTGCTGTGTATCGTGAGGCAAGATCCGCCGGACTTCAAAACCACCCAAATCTTTAACCTCTGATTCGATAATTTGACGAATGCTACTGGCCATAAAAAATTTTATTAAGTTCTTGAAGCAAGATGCGATCGCTTATCTTTCTAGTATAAAAGTTGGTGTTGTTACTGAAGACATCGACTTTGGAGTGCGTCAACTATGCATTGGCAAGTTTTCTGCACAACTGCTCACTTGACCCCTAAATCCAAGGGATGTACTCCCTTGGATTGTTGTTTCCATTTATGAGTTGCGTTCTACAGCATCCCGTTCACCGTTTCTGTAGCGCCTCGAAAAGAAAAATTAATTTACGTAGGAATGACTTGAGCAATCAATGAGCGTTTATCAAGCGATTGGACTTTACCTACTTGACTAAGATCGGTGACAACACGTTCTAGCAGTTCTCCTGCCTGTTCACGATATTGATGTTCTCGACCGCGTAAACGAATAGAAAACTTTACTGAATCACCTTTACTCAACCACTGAATCGCTTGCTCGATGCGTAAGTTGTAATCAGCTACACCCACGTTTGGACGGAACCGAACTTCCTTTACCACAGGTTTAGCACTCTGGCCCTGACGCTTCTTCTTTTGATACAGAAGCTTGCCATAGTTAAGAATTTTCGCTACTGGAGCTTCAGTACCTTCGGAGACTACAACTAGGTCAAGGTCAAGATTCTGGGCTATCTGTAGAGCCTCATAGGTATCGATCAGACCACGATTGTTATTTTCATGGTCAATCAAGAAGACATGAGGTGACTTGATTTGCGAATTAATCAGTTGCTTTTGGACTACGATAATAATTTCCTCTTACTGTTCAATATTTTGGAAGTGCAAGTAATGCTAATGTAACACAACGCTAACTATGAACACAGAATTTTAGCCGGGTTAAAATACAGTCGAGTCCTGGTTGGGGGTGTGTAAGAGCGCAAACGCACACACAAGAGCGGTTATTTACCAACCAGAATGCTTGGCTCCCCCGAAAACTAAACACCCTTAACCATAATGACATTGGCGGTGATTATCTCGGATTATCTCGTCATCTGCACGTTTTTACAAGCTGATGAGAAGCAAGCCAGAGGCTAACTATGGTAGAAGTACGCCCGGTTAAAAATGAGCAAGAACTAAATGATATGTTCTACCAAAGGTGGCTTGTGCTGAGATCACCTTTGGGAATGCAAAGGGGAACAGAGAAAGACAAGTATGAAGATAGCGCCTTTCATTTAGTTACCGTTTGCGACAATCAAATCATTGGTTCGGCAAGACTGCGATTACTTTCACTAGACATAGGCAGCATTGCTTATGTTGCTGTACTACCGGAATTTCGCAATCAGGGTATTGGCACAAAGCTGATGGAGAAATTGATAGAAACAGCTACTGAAAAAAATCTCCAGACTTTGAGATTAATGGCGCGAATCAGTGCCATCAACTTTTATGCGCGACTAGGATTTGTGCGGGAGGGGGAATTCTTTGATTATCTGGACATTCCCCACATTTTCATGTACTACAAGTTAGAAGCTTTTTTTCAGCAAGCGAGAGACTAGCTACAGCGTATTTCGTAAACACTGCCTCTTGCTTGGCATGACAAGAACCCTTGATCTGCAAATTTTTTGTGTCATATTTTATCAGACTAGCAAGGTACGTGTACAAAGAACAATCGGGTTTTTCCACAGTTAGCTCAGCTTGAATGGTATCTTTGTCTAAACTAGGCTCAATGATTCTGCCTGCAACTTTGTAGTTAAACCAATCCCATCCGTAGCGGAGCATGAGTTCTCTTTCTAAAACCTGAATTGCGGTTGGCAGAATTCCCCAGCCTCGGTAAACTTCATTTAAGCATGTGATATCGCCAGTACGGGTCAAAATTGACTTGAATGACTCAATATCAAGAGCGCCATAGTATCTTCCTTCTGGCAAGTCGATCGCTGTTGGTGCAAACCGATGTCCACCAAAGTGGCTAGATTTCCAAATCCGGACACGATCCCAGCCTAAATTAGAAACAGTGGTTGTAGCTTGGCAGTAGAAGGGATTGCCATATCTAGCACAGCACATGTCATGACTACCGTGAGTACACACTAAGATATCTCTTTTAGCAGTTGTTTCTACTTGACAGTTACGATCTCCACTCTCTAACCATTTTCTCACCACCGCTGCTACTTGCTCAATGTTTGCTAGCTGAAACTCTTGCTGGCAATACCCATTACTAAGCCCCTCTTTTCTGTGATAAATTAAAAGGGTTGTGCTGTCTACTTTATGTGATATATTATTAGATATTAACAAAAATGTTATTGGCAGTTTAGCTTGTTTCACCTCCTTCACTAAATTCCGCAAATTCTCAGGAACACATTTAGAATTAAACGTTTCCGATAACCACGGTGGAGGACACTCCACTAGGATGTAAGTTTGGTGATTGGTGGCACTACCAACAATATCTTCTCCGGATTGTCGTGAATGGTGGGCACAAAAGAAAGTGTTCATTGATGTACTACTTGGTTGAGTTGAAAAAAGGATATAAAAACACCCGATAGTTCAATAGGCTACAATCTCCCTTCATAAGACCGATCGCCGCTAGTGTCAACGAAAATAATGCCTTCGACTACCAAGCGAGACAACAATGGAACAATGTCAATTTCCCAGTCAAAATCTGGTAGCCAGTTGAGAACATCATTTCCCATAAAAGTCTCTGTGGTGAATAATTTCTCCACAACAGAGATAGGTATTCCCAGGAGAGATACTTCCTTACCTGCAACGATAATTTTGTATCCGTTACCGTCAGGCAGTTCCGAAAATCTCACTCGCTGAAACTTGGCATTTCTAAATTTTGTTTCAGTACCAGCAGCAAATATACTAAACCCTGCTTGATATGGTAGGGAGTAGCGGGCTATTGGTTTGCATAAGCTATCTAGATAACTTATGTAATCATCATAAATATTACTAGATGCGACGTACTTATTTAATTTATCTATTAAATTATCTAAACAGCCAGATATAGGTTTTGTCTCTAAACCCAAGGGCATACTTTTACGCCAATCTTCCTGCTGACGTAGCTGATTAACTAACCATTCTAAAAAGTCAATCCCGGTTCGGCAATGAACTCCTAAAGTTAGATGCAATGAAGGTTCATCAAGGGCGATCGCATAGTGCCAATGACCACGAGGAATGTAAAGAACATCACCTGGTTTAAGAGTGCAAGTTAAGTAAGGTTCTCCTTCTGGCGGCGACAAAGAAGATGATTTTTGTTCAGGCAAAGGATACTTAAATGTATCAGGAAAAATATCCCATTTCTTTGTGCCATCTACTTGTAAAATAAAGACTTCATGGGTGTCATAGTGGGAAGAAAAACCTTGTTTTTGTGGCCATGAACAGTAGGCATTGACTTGTACACCACAGCCTAAATCATATTTCACTTCCTCAGCAAAAGCAGCAAGTTCGGGAATTAGTTTATGCACCCCGTTGATAATCAGAGTTGCACCTTGTTGGCATTGCTTGATCGGATTAGCATTGGCGCTTTCATCTAGGACTTTCTCATCTAATGCCAAGCGCATCTCTGGATACTTTAATTGATGAAAGTTCAAAAGATATGTCAGTGAGTCCCAAGAAAACAGGTGAGCAAATTTATGAGGCTCTTCACTAGGTATAAACACTGCGAGGCTTGTCCAATTCTTTGTTAAGAATTCCTCGACACTATATGGTTTTAATATATCTCTCAAAGAAGGCATGTTGATAAATATTGTCAATATTAAGATAAAATACACCTTGAATTGGGAGTAAGGGGTAATTGTGTGACACCCTTTACTCCTCATTTATAACCTAAATGCTAAAGACTAGCAATTATTCGTTAGTAAGGTCACTTCCATCTGCATCAGAATTTAACTGAGACAGAGTATTTTTACTAAGCTGAAACTGGGGAATTTCCTTGACTTCAATCTGAATTTTGCTTCTATTGAACGGTTTTTGGGCAGATTTTGCATTTTTTTCCGACATGTTTTCTCTCCTAATCTAGCTGTCACCCTTTCACGCCCATTGCCTTGACTGTAAATTACATCAGGCTTGGTCTGGGAGTCTGCCTTGACTGTAACTGAAGTCAATAATAAAATCAAGCAATTGACAATTAATATTGTTACGATATTTCACTCATATATCTTAGTTAAATTAGAGTAAAGACAGGCTTAAGAGTTGATAAAGCTTGTCGCAGCAAG
>CAZZYE010000415.1:0-6813 GCA_964658145.1 uncultured Stigonema sp. | reverse complement strand
TGAAAGTAGAATAAATTTATCCTCTACTTAAACCCCATCATGGCTATCCCAGAACAGCACAAGGTGACAGCAACTCTTGCCTTAAGACCTTGTGGTGAATAGACAGGTTTAAAGGGGACTGCACGTTCCTGCTGCTATTTCGTGCATTGGATGGTTTAAAGTAGGCGTTTCATAATGGCGACTTCGCATCAAAGTTGAATCTTCCCCTTACTCAAGGGTATTGGGATCAACACCAAGCGATCGCAACTTTGCCTTCAATTGTTCGACTTGGGCTTCTGCTTGTTCAGCGCGTTGGCGTTCCTGTTCAGCCTGTTCCTCTGCTTGCTGTTTCGCCAAAACTTCCAGTCGGAGGGCAACTTTTAGTTCCTCGGGGATCAGTAGCTTTTCCCCTGTATCCTCGCGATAAAACCCAATTAGCCGTCCCTCAATCACCAAGCGTAGCTGTAATGGTTCACTACGGCTATCTTGAATCGGCTCATAAATTTCTCCCCGCAAACGGTAACCACGTAACTGTTCTTCCACCCACTCGCCTTTGGGATCAAATAGCCAGTATTCCTTTACACCTAGTTGTTCGTAGAGGGTCTTTTTGAAGATTTGGTCTTGGTCTTTAGTCCCCTCGGAAGTCATTTCAAAAATCACTGTCGGTACTTGACCCTCTTCCCAAATTTTATAGTTGTCCCGACCGCCTGGTGTGACATCAAAAATCACCATCACATCAGGCGCAACCCGCAATTTGGGATATCCTTGAGCATAGTAAAGAAATTGATCTGCCAAAACCGTTGCCTGACGACCTGACAAATATTGTTTCAGGACTTCGAGAGTGGTTAGCAAGGCATAAAGGTGGTCGTAGGTTTCCGCCACTGGTTTACCATCAGCACTGGAGTAGAACGGTTCAGTTGCTTGGGCGACAACAGGTATAGTAGCTGTCATAGTTTTCGAGTCTGTGCTAAGGAACTATTTAGACCAATAGTAGAGACGCGATCGCGTCATTACAATTTTAGGCGTTGCTGAATAACAGTATGAATCACGTTTGTAGAGACGCGATTAATCGCGTCTCTACGTAGATTTTGGATACCATACAAATCAATTTCATACCCCAATTCAGCAACGCCCAATTTTAAACAACACCCGTCTCCACAACAGCATCCTGCATTTTACTCAAAGCATCAATCAGGGTTTGCAATTGTTGATCTGCTTTGAGAACCGCCAAACCTCGCACTGTCACTTTTCCAGCAGAGTAAACAAAACGCGACTTGAGTATTTCTGGCAAATTTTCCGCCAAGTGTTTCCAAGCAGGTTCTTCCATTGGGGTTTCTAGAACGACGTGCTGCTTGGCTTCTGGTTTAATGCGGCTAAATCCTAGCTTTTTGGCGAGTTGCTTTAGTTCCATCACCCGCAATAGTTGACTTGCTGGTTTGGGAATTGTCCCATAGCGATCGCTCCACTCAGCAGCAATCTGAGATAATTCTTCTTTAGATTTGGCAGTAGCAACGGCGCGATATGCACTCATTTTCTGATCCATGTCGGGGATGTAATCTGCGGGAATAAACGCTGTCAGGCTGAGGTCAATTTGCGTATCGTCAACTTGGGGAATTTTTTGTCCACGGATTTCACGGATGGCTTCTTCCAGCATTTCCATGTATAAATCAAAACCTATCGCTTCCATTTGACCCGACTGTTCTGCACCTAGCAAGTTACCTACACCGCGAATTTCCATATCACGCACTGCTAGCTGATAGCCAGAACCCAACTGCGTGAATTCCTGTATCGCTCGTAACCGCTGCCGTGCAGCATCGGATAATGAGCGCTGCTTCGGATAAAATAGCCACGCATGAGCTTGAATTCCGGCACGACCGACACGACCGCGCAACTGGTACAGTTGGGATAAACCGAAGCGATGAGCATCTTCAATCAAGATCGTGTTGACTCTCGGAATGTCCAAACCAGATTCAATAATCGTAGTACAAACGAGAATATCCGCTTCCCCGTTACTAAAGGAAAGCATGGTAGGTTCTAACTCACTTTCGTCCATCTGACCGTGGGCGACCACAAACCTTGCACCTGGGATCATTTCCCGCAACTGCGTAGTCGTCTCCTCAATACCATCCACTCGTGGAACTACGTAAAATACCTGACCCCCTCTGTCAAGTTCTTGACGAATGGCACTCCGGACTGTTTCCGGGTTCTTGGGTGAGAGATGTGTTTTGATCGGACGCCTGGATGGGGGCGGTGTGGTAATCAAACTCATTTCCCGAATCCCCGACAGGGACATATATAAGGTACGGGGAATCGGGGTAGCGGACAGGGTAAGCACATCAATTTGAGTTTTCAGGGTTTTAATTTTTTCTTTTTGGTTCACCCCAAACCGCTGTTCTTCATCAACTACCAACATTCCCAACTCGCGGAAAATCACACCCTTACCCAAAAGTTGGTGTGTACCAACGACTACATCTAATTCCCCTGTCGCCAGTCGTTTTTGAATGTCGCGACGTTCTTCAGCGCTACGGAAGCGGTTGAGTAACCCGATGTTAACTGGGTAAGGAGCAAAGCGTTCTTTTAAGGTATGGTAGTGCTGCTGGGTGAGGATGGTGGTTGGCGCAAGCAGTGCAACTTGTTTACCGGCAGTGACAGCTTTGAAAATAGCGCGAATTGCCACTTCTGTTTTACCAAAACCGACATCGCCACAAACTAAACGATCCATCGGGCGATCGCTTTCCATATCCCGTTTCACATCTTGCACAGCTTTGAGCTGATCTGTTGTCGGTTGGTAGGGGAACGAGTCTTCTAGTTCCTCTTGCCAAGGCATATCAGACGGGTAGGCAAAGCCTTTTTGTTGCGATCGCGCCGCATACAGCTTGAGTAAGTCCACCGCCAATTTCTTAATCGCTTTGCGGACTTTGTTCTTTGTATTTTCCCAAGCTTTACCAGTCATCTTGTTCAGTTCTGGTGCTTTGTCGCTAGTCGTGCGAAACCGCGACAAAGCACCTACTTGGTCAGCGGCCACTCGTAATAAGCCGTCAGCATACTGCACCACCAAATACTCACGAGTTTCGTTGTTAATTGTGAGAGTTTCTAACCTAACGAATTTACCTAGACCGTGGTTTCTGTGAACCACATGATCTCCCGGACGCAGCTTATTGGGATCAACTTGCTTAGAAGCAGCTTTTCTGCGCTTACGGATATAGCTAGGAGTAGCGAGGGAGTGCTGCCCATAAAATTCGCGGTCTGTGACGACAACTAGCCTGAAGGTAGGCAGAATAAAACCTTCTAGTTCGGCAAGACCAGAATATTTAAGGGCGACTGGTGTGTGACTAACTTGTAACTTGTCTATCGCCAGGTAGTCGCGGGGGTTGGGGATAAATTGGGCGGGACAGTCGTGTTCTTGCAATAGGGAAACAGAACGCGAAGGCTGAGCGGAAATTAGCCAGATGGAGAAGTTGCGATCGCGCTCGTTTCGCAGTGTTTCCGCAAGTTTGGCAAATTGGTGTGGCGTTATCGGTACTGGGCGACTGGCAAGGTTAATGCCGTTGTTTTCCTCAACCAGTTCCGATAAGTACAATTTTTTAAATTCCGCCGAGTCAGCCAGACACTGATCAAACGAGCAATGAATTTTAGGCAGCGGGGTGAAAGTTTCCCCATCTTCTCCTACTCCCCTTGCTTCAAGAGCTTCCCTGCTGCCAAACATTTGCCACTGTTCCTCAGCATTTTCTACCCAGCGATCGCTATGAGCATGGCACTGTTCTGGCTCATCAATAGCAATCAGGGTGTTTTCTGGTAAATAGTCTATCAGGGAAGCTGTTTTCTCAAAGGCTAACCCCAAAAAGCGACGACTACCTTCTAGAAGTTGCCCCGACTCCAATTGTTGTTGTTCTTCTTGTGACAGAAAGGTTTTAATTGATTGATCAGATCCGTGGGCACTATTTTTAAGTGCTGCCATAATGATCGGAGTGAAGCTAGTGGGCGTAAGAATTAGCTGGTCAATTTTGTCGAGAGCAGAACGTTGAGTTGTTGGGTCAAATTCCCGGATCTGCTCAATTTCGTCGCCAAACCATTCTAGTCGGACTGGCAACTCAGACGAAACTGGAAATACATCAACAATATCGCCGCGCCGACTCCACTGCCCTTCCATTTCCACTAGAGGCACTCGCTCGTACCCCAAATTAGTGATTTTTTCACTAAAGGTATCCAAGTCAAATTCCATACCACGCTTTATTGTGAGGCAGAAGGGTCTAAAGGCGAATGGTGGTGGCAAGTGGGGTTGTAGCGCCGCCACTGTTGCGACAATTGCCATCAGGTGTGATGGGGGAGAAGAGACGTTCCGGCGGAACGTCTGTACGGGAGTAGGGGAGGATGAGGAGGATGAGGTTAAATTCTCTCCCTTGTCTCCCTCATCTCCCTCATCTCCCCCTCTCTCTACTTGCACCAAATCCGCCAACACTTGCATTTGCCCCCAAGTCATTTCAGTTTCGGGGTCGAAGGGTTCGTAGGGAGATGCCTCGGAGGTCGGGTAAAAATGTATTGTTTGCCACCCCATTGCCTCTAGCTGGGAAGTCCAGCGTCCAGCTTCCTCCAGAGTGGCACAAACCACGAACAAATTCTGTCCCTCTGTTTTAGCCAATGCTGAAGCCACCAAGCCTTTGGGCAGGCGGGAAATGCCATCTAAGCGCAACTCTTGTTGCCGATTTAACTTGGAGAGGAGTTCAGTGGTGAGCGGAGCTCGCCCTAAAGTACGCACAATGGAAGAAAATGCCATAAGTCCCTAAACAGATGGAAGTCTTTGTGACAGGCAGGCATGCAAGTGCCCACTACAACTATTTTAAAAGTGTCAAGAGTGGAAAAAGTCTGACTCTAGAGTCATTAATCCCTAGTACAATGACTACTGAATAATAGCGCTCTATACGGAACAGTAATGTGCTTCTACTAACTTATGACTAATGAGTAATTTTTCTAGATTCACAGCCTTAGATTATAAGAAAACCTTGGATACTAGATATTAAGAGGTTAGAGTTAAGCGCAATTTGCTGATGATATCGGCAATTTTAGAAATGTCTCCAGCTATCGAAATTCTAATTATTCTTCTTTTGGTCTTCGCCAATGGTCTGTTTGTCATGTCAGAATTGGCGATTATTTCGGCACGGAAGGTGCGTCTACAACAGCTTGCTAATCATGGGGATGCCAAAGCCCGTGTTGCCTTGGAACTGGCGTCTTCGCCGAATCAATTTCTTGCTACCGTTCAGATTGGGATCACACTCCTTGCTATTTTATCTGGTGCCTTTGGTGAATCGGTGATCGCTAAGAGACTAGCACCGATCTTAAGTCTTATCCCTTGGCTGGCATCTTACAGGGAAGCGATCGCTTCGGTAATAGCAGTTTTAATTATTACCTACTTAACACTGATTATTGGCGAACTAGTACCCAAGCGGCTGGCGTTAAACCACCCAGAACCAATTGCTTCCGTCGTCGCCATCCCCATGCGGATGTTAGCTACAATTGCTTCTCCTATTGCTCATTTATTAAGTATTTCTACAGAAACAGTGTTGCGGCTCTTGGGCATTAAACCCTCTACAGAGCCACAAATTACAGAAGAAGAGATCAGGGTCTTGATCGAGCAAGGCACTGAGGAGGGAACCTTTGAGGAAGCAGAACAAGATATGGTGGAGCGAGTGTTTCGTTTTGGCGATCGCCCCGTCAGCTCATTCATGACACCCCGACCGGATATTGTTTGGCTAGACTTAGAGGACTCTCCTGAAGAAAACCGTCAAAAGATTATTGATGGTGGCAATTCCCGGTATCCTGTTTGTCAAGGAGAACTTGACAATGTGCTGGGTATTATTCCAGTCACCGATTTGTTAGTCCGTTGTTTCAACAGTGAGAAGTTAGATTTAACGGTGGGATTGCGACAGCCCGTATTTGTGCCAGAAAGCACCCGTGGTTTGAAAGTTTTGGAGTTATTCAAGCAAACCGTCACTCACATGGCGCTGGTAGTCGATGAATACGGCGTGATTCAAGGATTAGTCACTCTCAACGATGTGATGAGTGAAATCGTTGGCGATGTTCCTTCTGATGATAGTCAGGAAAATCCACAAATTGTACAACGGGAGGATGGTTCCTGGTTGTTGGATGGGATGCTGTCTGTAGATGAGTTTTTTGCACTTTTCAATCTGGAACAGTTGCAGTACCAGGAAAGAGGTAGCTATCAAACATTGGGTGGTTTTGTCATGACCCATCTAGGTCGTATCCCCGCAGTCGCAGATCATTTTGAATGGCAGGAAATGCGTTTTGAGGTGATGGATATGGATGGTAATCGTGTTGATAAGGTGTTGGTAGTGCCACCAAATACATCAGGGAAGTCTATGGAACCTGACTAGCAACGGGAGCAAGGCAAAGCGATCGCTGTTTTTGCGCCTCACGCACTCGTAGCAAAGTTTTTCTTCGCGTCTGGGTATATGTGGGATTTTCATACCAAGATTCAGCAACGCCGAATTTTGACTGCCTAATGGCTTACAGGGTCATCATAAGTAAAAAATCCCATGTGTCGGTTGTTAATATCGCCGACCACAACTCCGCGATCTAAAAAGCGGTTGAACTCTTCACAAGCTGTTTCCGGTACTAAAGTACAGCTATGACAAGCTGCCAAGTTACACGAATCTGGTCCTTGCAAGCCAATTTCCATGCAAACAGGATCGGCGGAACACCATCTAGCAGCCTCCAGTGACGCACGCACCACAGGTTCAAAATTATCAGGCTTGCCCATCCGCCTGGAGTTTAGACTAAGCAGCAATAAATGACCCAGCAGTGCTGAGTTCATAAAAT
>CAZZYE010000414.1:0-6816 GCA_964658145.1 uncultured Stigonema sp. | reverse complement strand
GTCACAGATGCAAACTAGACAGTCTAGTTCAAAGTCTGTGCTTCATACACCTGCTGACCAAATGCTTGAAAATCTTGTTCACAGGCACTCAGAGCTTCAGTTGCTGGCAAATATCCTTGCGCCTCAAACAGATCCCGTTCGCGAATCTTGGGCAACCAGGAACGCAGTTTGTTGAGTTCTGCTTCATTTTCATCTAGTTCTGCAAAAGTAAGGTTTTCAATTTCCCGTTCATGGCTCAGTTCTTGGTGAAAGTCCCGACACTGTCCCAGAAACTCTTGATACTCGGACTCTGCCTGCTGCTGAAATCGCTGAACCAGCATAGCATTTTGCTCAGGATCATCAATTAAGACCGTCAGTAAGTCTGCTTCACCACCGCTCATTACAATATCCGCTTTCAACTCTTCCAGATGGTGCTGTAAACCTTCTCGTTGTGGCAGCACACAAACAGATTGTTGCAGGTAAAGCCCTCCCCATCCTTTGAGTTTGCGCCATACATAAACCCTCTTAGTGGAGGGCTGAGGCGGCACACGGTATACCAACAAATTCCAAGATTTCTGATGCATAGTTTTTTTTGCAACAGATGTTGCATTTAAATACGACTATAGTTAGAATTTCAGTGCAACATCTGTTGCACTTGTAGTGAACCTGCTTTGTCAGTCAACTCTAAAGAATTATATGCATCTGACACCCTACCGAATCTGAACTTGATTCAGGTTCAATTTGCGCTGACTGAAACCACTACATTTAACAAGATAGTTTTTGAAAGGATGAAATAAACATGCAAAAAACACAAAGGCTTCTACGTCAAGGGTTACTACTCGAATACCTGACATTAGGGTGGAACGTTATCGGTACTGGAATTGTTATGAAGTCAGGACTTCAAGCTAGTTCCGTTGCCCTAGTGGGGTTTGGGCTTGACTCTCTGATTGAGATTGGTGCATCAACGGTAGTGATTTGGCAATTAACTGGGGTTAATCAAAGGCGCGAACAGCAAGGGTTGCGCTTAATTGGAACGGCATTCTTTGTGCTGGCAACTTACGTGTTGATTCAGTCGGTGACCACATTGCTGGCTCAAGCGCGTCCCAATCAATCTTCGATTGGCATTGGGTGGTTAATTGCAACGTTTGTCGTCATGCTAGCGCTGGCGGGTGGCAAGGCTCGTATAGGGGAGAAGCTCGACAACCCTGTACTGAAGACTGAAGCCCGTGTCACAGTGGTGGATGCCTATCTCGCTGGCTCTGTCCTGGTAGGCTTGCTTTTGAATACTTTCTTAGGCTGGTGGTGGGCTGATCCAGTTGCCGGACTGGTTATTGTCTTCTACGGCTTTAAAGAAGATTGGCACACTTGGGTTGAGAGCGGACATCTGTAGGGGTGTACTACAGCCACTATTACCGAATTCTATTCATTAACACACTGGAGAATATCTAGATGAACGTCATGAGTTACAACACTTTGTTTGGTGGCTTTGACGGCACTGACAATCGCCGTTTCCTAGCCCAAAAGGAAGTAATACAGTGATTAAAAACGATAAAACCGACATGGCATCCGACCACTACCCAGTTGTGGCATTTAATCCTGCTGGCTAACTCGAACCTGAAAAGCGTGGGAAAGATTGATTTCGTACTGGCGATCGCACAAAATAGCAAGGCAGGAGCAGCATGATTGAAATTGAAGAGATCAAACAACGTTGTTTTTCTTGGATGAAAGATTATCCACTGGAATTTGATGAAAGTATTTGTGTAATTGAAATCGAAGAATCTAACCCTAAAGCTGTCGTTGCGTCGGTCATTTACGAGTGGCAAGGAAACCTACCTAGCAGGTGGGTAGAGGCAACACTTACGAAATATGAATACGAAGATCAATTCAAGGTATTTGCTGTCAATCAGAAAGGTGAGGCAAAGTGGATGAACCAAGTTGATTGGGAAGATCCAAGACCTTGGGATGCAAATTTTAGCTATTTGTCAGAAGAATAAAAAAAGCAATAATCCTCCAAGTTCTACCAAACTTAGGCAATTGCTTAAAATCTACTAAAATATGCAGTCATTAAAACAGTTTGCCAGGAAACTTAAAAAAGAGGTTTATGCCGTCTATCTGGCAAGTCTTGACCCCTGAGTCCCCTGGTATGCAAGGTTGTTGGCAGTTATTATTGTTGCCTATGCCTGAGAGCCCAATTGATCTGATTACAGACCCAGTTCCCATCCTTGGCTACCTTGATGACCTGATTGTAGTACCGCTAGGAATTTGGTTAGCCTTGAAGTTGATTCCCCCATCCATAATGTCTGAGTGTCGTCAGAGGGCTGAGGCTGAAAAGTCCCAAGGTAAGCCGAATAACTGGGTAGCAGCAGGTATTATTGTGGCTATCTGGTTACTGTTAGGAATTTTAGCTATGCTTTGGCTTGTCAGAATCTTGAAAAAATAATGGCGTTAAAGCTTAGCAAATTGCTTGCAAATTGGGTTAACTTCACTATAATTTAACTTAGGTGATGAGACTCGCCTTCTGGAATTTCCAGAGAACCGCCCCTTGGCTGATAGTTTCTACTCTAACGCTTTGAATAGAGACGTAGTCGGTCTTCAGAGCTAGGAGAAATGAAAAATCAGTTAACGTTTTCAGAGGGGCGATGGTACAAATTTGGGCTAATTTAAAGGACTTAATGGGGGAAGCGTGTAATCGCTTTCCCCATTTGGTCGTACAAGGTGTGAAATCTATACAGATAGGAGCTAAGCGATTGAAGAGAGTATTATGAATAATTTGAGCGCTCTCCGCCTCTACTTTTACTATTGTGCTCGCGTGAAAAGAAAGACCTTCTGGCAACAGTTAACAACGCCATCTCTATCCCATTACTTAGCCTCTCGTGCCAAAGACTTTGGCATCGGGCAAGTAGTGGTATACCCAGTCATGTCCGGATTTTTGCAAGGCGATCCTTTGACAAGTGACTACTCAGATATACCTCCTCCTAAACTGCCTCACTGTATTGAGCTAATTGACTCAGAAGGTATGCTGCGACTTTTTATAGAAGAGAACCGAGATGAACTGAAAGACGTAAGGATTGCTTTATTTCGATGTGAAGAATTATTCCCGGAATGGCTGTGGCTTGATGAAATTAAAGGAGGGAGTGGGATAGATGATTTATGGGATTCAACTCAAAGAAACGCTTGAAGAAACTATTGCATCACAGTAAGCGAATGTTAACGCTGGTTTCAAATCTTTCCCCTGAAGTGTTGCAATCCCCCTCGATTCGTACCCCGATCGCCATCTGTTTCGGAGCCAGCGCGGGAGCATTAAGCCGCTATTATGTGAGTTTGTGGTTTGCTCAGCGCTTCAGTGCTAGCTTCCCCTACAGCACTTTTTTTATCAACCTCACAGGGTGTTTTAGCATGGGCTTCTTCACCACTTTAGCCTTAGAACGAGTAGCTAACATTCCCCCGGAAGTCCGATTACTAGTTGCTGTGGGTTTTTTAGGTGCCTATACAACCTTCTCAACCTACGGTATTGATACGGTCGTTCTGATGCGTAACCGCAGTTGGATGGCAGCAGGCTTGTACTGGGCAGGTAGTGCTGTCCTGGGGATTGTCTGCGTTTACTTAGGCATCATCCTTGCCCGCTTAGCAAAATAGAGTATCAGGGTTTTTTAATGAAAAGCCTTCATGGGTTTGAACAGTTAATTGCCATCCCCCAACTGATCAAGTGGTTATCCATTTCCTTTGTTGTTGGCATTCTTGCCGGAACAGCTTCCGGTGCTCTTCTAGCATCCTTGGAATGGGCAACACAGGTGCGAGAATCTCATGTGTGGATCATTGCGTTCTTGCCGCTTGCTGGCTTTTTCAGCGGTTGGATCTATCATCGATTCGGAATTCGTGTAGAAGCTGGAAATAATCTTTTACTTGAGGAAATTCATAATCCTAAAGATATTATTCCTTTCCGGATGGCTCCGCTTGTTTTATTAGGGACGGTCTTGACCCATTTATTTGGTGGTTCAGCCGGTCGCGAAGGTACAGCATTGCAAATGGGTGCCTCGTTGGCAGACCAGTTGACGAAGCTATTGCGCTTTCAAGGAGTAAATCGGCGAATTCTTTTAACGGCGGGTATCAGTGGCGGATTTGCTTCAGTCTTTGGTACTCCCTTGGCTGGAACCATTTTTGGCATGGAAGTTATAGCGATTGGTAGCCTCCGCTACGATGCCCTGTTTCCCTGTTTAATTGCAGCTACTGTTGGCGATCGCGTGACCTTGCGACTTGGTCTGCATCATACAGCATACCGGCATGCGCCATTTATACCCAAACTCACGACTCAGGGACTGATTAGTGCGATCGTTGCAGGCGCAATCTTCGGTATCGTGGCGATGTTGTTTGCGCAATTGACTCACCAGATTAGTCACGAATTCAAAGAAAAGATATCCTATCCTCCTATCCGTCCTATGTTCGGCGGTGCCCTTGTCGCATTGATAGTTTGGGTAAGCGGCACAACCAAGTACATTGGACTCGGTATCCCAACCATTGTCGAGGCTTTCTCAACTCAGCTACCTCCCTGGGATTTTGCTGCCAAAGTGGGTCTTACCGCTCTTACTTTAGGGGCTGGTTTTAAAGGCGGGGAAGTGACACCTCTATTTTTTATTGGTGCCACCCTAGGCAATGCTTTGTCATTGATTTTGGCACTACCAACGGCTCTATTAGCAGGAATGGGATTTGTGGGTGTCTTTGCTGGTGCAGCGAACACACCTATCGCTTCGACGTTAATGGGAATGGAACTGTTTGGACTTGAATCGGGGGTATTTGTTGGCATCGCCTGTGTAGTGAGCTACATTTTTTCTGGTCACGCCGGGATTTATGGTTCGCAACGCATTGGGCTGAGTAAGTACTTTTCTCTGCCTCTGGAATCTGGGATCAGTTTGGCTACCCATGCAAAGACAAAATCTGGACCAAACATTGACTTACATAACGACTTGCATTTCTGGGGATTTTTACAAGGAGAGGAAGAAGCTCTCATGACTGATTTGACTGCCTTACGCTTTTACTTCCACTATGGCGCTCGCGTGCAAAGAAAAGGAGTGTGGCAAAAGTTAACAGCGCCAGTTCTATTTACTTATATAGCCGACTCTGCCAAAGCCTTTGGAATTGAGCAAGTCGTGTTACACCGAGTTTCGGGTGGTTTTTTAAAGGGCGATCCGATTTCTTATGACCATGCCGAAATACCTCACCACAAACTGCCCCAGTGTCTGGAGTTAATTGATAAAGAGGAGAAGCTGCGACTTTTTCTAGATCGGCATCGTGCTGAACTCAAAGATGTCAGGGTTGTTTTATTGCGTTGTGAAGAAGTGTTGCTGTAATCGCTGTGGTAAATTTTTCCTAAAGTCCTAATGATAGTCCTAATGCTTGGGCTAAGAAAATTAAGGCTTGGGTGCGTAAACCACATTTGTAATGTAGTTAAGTAGGTCGGCGTAAATAAATCATCATTGGTTCGTAGTTGCACTCATAGCGCGAGTCGTGCACAATTACAAGCCTTTTCTTCTATTTTACAAAACTTTACATAGTTGGGATTAATCTCGCCAACTTACTTAAAAATATAGATAATGAAGCGAAATACGATTTTGATAGATGTGACACACTTTTTTCCAAACTATTAGCATCAAATCGCTGAAGATGATCTCAACGGGTGCTCAACCTCTTCTAAAAGGTAGGACTTGCTATGTTGGTCAAAGAACGTGTCTTTTTAGCTTTGTTGGTATTTATTCCAATTTCCCTTCTTGCTCATTTTTTCCACTGGAGTTCAGTGGTTGTGTTCATTACTTCTGGGCTAGCGATCGTTCCTCTTGCGGCTTGGATGGGTACAGCGACTGAAGAAATTGCTGTCGTTGCAGGTCCTTCTATTGGAGGACTTTTGAATGCCACCTTTGGGAATGCCACTGAACTAATTATTGCCTTAATCGCCCTCAAGGCTGGATTGGTAGACGTGGTCAAAGCCACTATCACCGGTTCGATTATCAGCAACCTGCTTTTAGTCGTAGGCTTTGCGATGCTACTCGGTGGACTTCGTTACAGAGAACAGGAGTTTCACCCGGTTATAGCACAGGTGAATGCTTCTTCGCTGAACCTGGCAGTCATTGCCATTGTGCTGCCAACTGCTGTGAACATGATCTCCGGCGGTATTAATCAAGTCAGGCTCCAGCACCTTTCTAGTGCAGTAGCTGTAGTGTTAATCTTAGTCTATGGACTAATGCTACTGTTTTCGATGCGTACCCACACTTATCTTTATGAGATCGGTTTGGCGGAGATAGAGCTAGCAGAGGTAGAAAACGCTGACTTGGCAGCCGACAACCCTAAACACAAGGTCAATCTTTGGTTATGGATTGGTGTGCTATTAGTAGTGACCATCTTCGTGGCGATTGAGTCAGAACTACTAGTTGCAACACTCCAAGAAGCTACATCCCGCTTAGGGCTGACTTCGCTGTTTACGGGCGTCATCCTCCTGCCGATTATTGGCAATGCTGCTGAACATGCAACAGCGGTCACTGTGGCGATGAAAAACAAAATGGAGCTTTCACTTTCGGTTGCCGTAGGTTCTAGCCTGCAAATCGCACTGTTTGTTGCTCCCGTTTTAGTTCTGACTGGGTTGGCGATCGCTCAGCCGATGGATCTAAATTTCCATCCTTTTGAATTGGTAGCCGTGATTGTCGCCGTGATCATCACCAACTCTGTGAGTTCAGATGGACGGTCTAACTGGCTAGAAGGTATCTTGCTTTTGGCAACTTATGCTGTTTTAGCACTGACCTTTTACTTTTATCCTGCCAGGTAATTGGTAATTGGTAATTGCTAATTGCT
>CAZZYE010000413.1:0-6824 GCA_964658145.1 uncultured Stigonema sp. | reverse complement strand
TTTAAGGGGGGTTGGGGGGATCTTCTGGGATTAACCGAGCCGTTAGCGACGTAAGCGTTGCGGTAGTGGGTATCCCCGCGTCGGAACGAGCGTCACCTGTCCCTTGCGCGTCTCCGACAGGACAAGGGCGAACCCGTAAGGGCATGGAGAAGTTTTTCTAGAAGAAACCTGAATCAGAGATGTTATTATCAATGGCAATTCTTTAATAATATGTTAAAAAAGTCTTTTGCAACCAATGCGAAGATTCGATATTTACTTGGGTTGGGGCAACAAAATAGATTAATAAAAATGAATAATGAAAGGAGTTAGGAGTCGTGAGGACAGGAGTCAAGAGAACTGTACCCATAAGGTTATGCAGTTTGAATGTTGAACAGATCAGAGAAGGGCTTGTACGACTTTTTCATCTACCAGTCGCACATAATTCCATCTTTATTCTGACTCCTGTACAGACGTTCCGGCGGAACGTCTCTGACTTAAATATTTTTTTAACGTTAACCGCACGAGGGCGAGATTACAAGTTTTTTCAGCAAATGACGAGAGCCGAAGAGCAGGCATTGTTACAGCAAATCAAATCAGACTACAGCCAGATCCTTATAAATTACTTTACTACAGACAAAAAACTGAAAGAAAAAATTGATAAATTCGTCAATGCAGTATTTTGTGCTAATATTCCTGTGCCGCAAATAATCGAAATTCATATGGAACTCATTGACGAATTTTCCAAACAGCTAAAATTGGAAGGAAGAAGTGATGAAGCATTACTTGATTACCGCTTGACGTTGATCGATATACTGGCTCACCTATGCGAACTCTATCGATGTTCTCTGACAAAATAGGTAGGATGTGCGCCGACGATCGTAGACAGTCCTTTAGAACAGACGTACTCCATTCCAACCGACACCCAGCTGCTTTTTAGGAATGCACGCCTCGCATCTTCTAGTGATTATGCTTTTTCCATAGCCTGGACCTATAATGAAGAATCTAAAAAAGACATATGTTCTTAAGCTTTATGTAGCAGGTAACACCCCTAACTCAGTACGGGCATTAAAAACACTCAGAAACATCCTAGACGAGGAGTTTCAAGGCGTTTATGCTTTGAAAGTCATCGATGTATTGAAAAACCCCCAATTGGCAGAAGAAGATAAAATATTAGCCACGCCGACACTAGCTAAAATTTTGCCTCCACCTGTACGCAAAATCATTGGGGATCTTTCAGACAGAGAAAGAGTGTTGATTGGATTAGATTTGCTATATGAAGAAATGATTGAAGAAGAAAAATTGTCAGAATAGACTTATTAAACATAAAATATTGGTAATAACGTAAGTTGCTAGTTATATAATTAGGGCTAGTAATGGAAGACTGGTAACAATTGACAATTAGCAATTAGCATAAATATGCAATTTAGATGTGCGACAGCTTAATTATGAATAAATTAACTGGGTTTAATCCCTGTTTGTAAGTTTTAAACAAACAATGAGTGAAAAAGACCAACTAGCACAATATAGTACACCAGTACTTGGAGGTGTAGAAAAAATTCGTACAATGATAGAGGGCTTTGACGAGATTAGTCATGGTGGATTACCTCTTGGTCGAACTACTTTAATAAGCGGCACTTCTGGGACTGGCAAAACTTTATTTTCTCTAGAGTTTCTTTATAATGGTATTATCCATTTTAATGAGCCAGGAGTATTTGTCACATTTGAAGAATCTCCAAGTGATATTATTAGAAACGCCTGGAGTTTTAGTTGGGATTTGCAACACTTAATTGATGAAGGAAAGTTATTTATTCTTGATGCGAGTCCCGATCCAGAAGGACAAGATGTCGTAGGTAACTTCGACCTTTCCGCATTGATTGAACGCCTGCAATATGCAATTCGTAAATACAAGGCAAAACGGGTTTCTGTTGACTCCATAACAGCAGTATTTCAGCAGTATGAAGCTATGGGAGTTGTGCGACGAGAAATATTTCGTCTCGTAGCGCGTCTCAAATTATTAAATGTCACAACCATCATTACTACAGAACGCAGGGAAGAATATGGACCTGTTGCCAGTTTTGGGGTAGAAGAATTTGTTTCCGATAATGTAGTGATTATCCGCAACGTTTTAGAAGGAGAACGCCGCCGTCGCACATCTGAAATCCTCAAGTTGCGGGGTACGACACATATGAAAGGCGAGTATCCTTTTACAATTACCAATGCAGGAATCAACATTTTCCCATTAGGGGCGATGCGTTTGACTCAGCGGTCTTCTAACGTGCGAGTATCTTCTGGAGTCAAAACATTGGATCAGATGTGTGGTGGTGGTTTCTTTAAAGATTCGATTATTTTGGCGACTGGTGCCACTGGTACTGGTAAAACCTTATTAGTAAGCAAGTTTCTGCAAGATGGCTGCATCAAGGGTGAACGGGCAATACTGTTTGCTTACGAAGAGTCACGTGCTCAATTGTCTCGCAATGCTTTCTCTTGGGGAATTAATTTTGAGGAATTAGAACGTGAAGAGTTGCTTAAAATAATTTGTACCTATCCCGAATCAACAGGCTTAGAAGATCATTTACAAATTATTAAGTCAGAAATTGCAGAATTTCAGCCCTCTCGTATTGCTATTGATTCTCTGAGTGCGCTAGCGCGAGGAGTGAGCAATAATGCATTTCGACAATTTGTGATTGGTGTTACTGGTTACGCGAAGCAGGAGGAAATTACAGGCTTTTTTACTAACACAACTGAACAATTTATGGGAGCCCATTCAATTACTGACTCGCATATTTCCACAATTACTGACACAATTATCATGTTGCAGTATGTGGAAATTCGTGGGGAAATGGCGCGGGCAATTAATGTATTCAAAATGAGAGGTTCTTGGCATGATAAAGGTATCCGCGAGTACAACATTACTGCCGACGGTCCCGAAATTAAAGATTCTTTCCGCAATTACGAACGGATTGTCAGTGGCGCACCCACTCGCGTTACTATTGATGAAAAGACGGAACTTTCTCGCATTGTCAAGAGCTTTCAAGACAACCAGATCTCCGATTTATGACTTACTATCGCCAATCTACTTACAAAAAGGAAGCTTTGGGCAAACAAGCGATAATTGAGAGCGTAATATATTCGGTGGTGAGAAAAAATCTGCTGCTGACGATCAACATGAAACCACGCTTTTTGAGCAGAAAACAGCCTCCGTGGGTAAACAGAGACGCAAAATTTGTTGCTAAAACAGCAGCAACCTTTGGCGCTGCTGCTCTAAACTACCGTTATATCTTTAAAATTTCGGCGTTTTTTTCAATTTATGATCATTTATTATGGCTCACTGTATAGGCAACTGTCGTCCTTGTAAAGTGTAGCCTAGTACTTAATATTAAATATTATCCCAAAAGGGATGGTAAAAAATACTTGTGATTTGATTCACTTGATTTCGTGTGAGGGGATGCGGTGAAACGACAGCAATTATTCCATAGCTTCTTACCCGGTGTGACAGCAGCGGTATTAACAACTCAGCCTAGTTGGGCTCAAACTATAGATGTAGGCGGGGTGAGTTTTGTTGCCTCTCCTAATGTCTCAACTGCTACCTATAGCGGAAACTTAGTTACTAATGATACAAAGGCGCAACTACCTACTGTTACTCCTACAGCCATGACTACGGTAAGTCACCAGCCTGTAAGTAGTAACAGTATTGGGGTAGTGGTGACTGCAAAGACTGGTGTGCCAATAGGACCAATAGGACAAATAAATAGCAATGCTCAAGATGTGCTTTTCAGCTTGACACCAGCTGTAGGTTCTTCCCAGCAGCAAGATGTGAATCCTTCTGCTTCTAGCCACCAAACACACACTAGTTCAGCAATTAGACAAAAATCAAAGATTTCTACTTCAAAACTGCCGGATTTAGGTTCGCCATCTGCAAAGGTGAAGAATCCTGACACTCAGTTACCGACAGTCTCACAGATGCCAGCAAGGCGTGCAGGAGCAGCAGCGCTTTTACAAGATCCACAACAAAATTCCACTTTTACAAATCAGGTGGCGCAAGCAAATACCCCAACTCCCAGAGTACCACCTACTAACCTAACTCCTGCTACACCAGCAACGCCTGCAACAGTACCGACAAGACCGACACCTAGTTCTACAACACCTGGTTCCACAATCAATCCTCAAGTCCCGACAACAACGCCGGCGGTACCTACGAACTCAACTCCCATAGTACCGACGACAAAGCCTGCAGGTGGCGATTCCTCCGTTCAAGTTCCTGATTATCTCAACGCCAACCCAAATCTCCTACAGTTTCCTACCAAGCTAGAGGAAGTGAGAATTCAAGGAACTCAGCCAGTTTCTTTGGCACAGTCCCTGGAAATTGCACGGCGAAACAATCGGGATCTACAGGTGTCGTTACTGACTTTAGAACGTTATAAATATGCCGTACGGCAGGCTCAAGCTTCTTTGTTTCCCACTGCTACTCTTAATGCTGAAGTTACTCGTGGAAAAAGTCCAAGTACTACGTTGTATTCGGGTACTGATCCTAACACCGGACAGCTCATACCATCTCAAAATCCAGCCTATTCGGTCTTCAATGCTACTGCGCAAGTGACTTATCCCCTTTATACCTCTGGGCAACGACTAGCTAATATTAGAGCGAATGAGGAACAGGAACGCTATTATCAATTGGATGTTGAGCGTGAATCTGAGGATATTCGCCTGAATGTCACCAATGGCTACTACAATCTGCAACAAGCAGATCAACAGGTACGCATTTACCAGGCTGCTGTGCTTAACTACCAAGCTAGTTTGCGGGATGCACTAGCTTTAGAACGAGCTGGGGTGGGAACGCGGTTCGACGTGTTACAGGCTCAGGCGAATTTAGCAACAAATGGCGTACAACCCCTGACTAGTGCGATCGCACAGCAGCGAATTGCCCGTCGTCAGTTTGCACTTCTGTTGAGTTTGCCACAGTCGGTTGATATCAGTGCGTCAGACCCTGTGCAATTAGCGGGTCTTTGGAACCAAACGCTCGAAGAAAGTATTGTACTAGCTTTTCAAAAGCGTCCGGAACTAGAACAACAGTTAGCGCAACGTAACGCTAGTGAGCAAAGGCGACGCCTGGATCTTGCACAGCTTGGTCCCCAAATTAGTTTGGTTGGTCAATACCAGCTGGAAAATCTATTCAACGCTGGTAGCAACTCTAATACGAATAACAACGTTGTCGATGGTTATTCACTAGGAGTCAATGCAAGCCTAAATTTGTTCGATGGGGGAGCAGCAAGAGCGAGTGCCAATCAGGAGAGAATTAATATTCGGATCGCTGACACCCAGTTTGCTACCGAGCGTAACACAATCCGCGAGCAAGTAGAAGAAGCCTATTTTAACTTGCAATCTAATTTGGAGAACGTTCAAACCTCTAGTACTGCTTTAGAACAGGCTACAGAAGCTTTGCGTTTAGCAAGGCTTAGATTCCAAGCTGGTGTAGGCACTCAAACTGACGTTATTAACCAAGAAGCCTTACTTATTAGCGCTGAAGGTAATCGCGTCACTGCGATTTTAAATTACAACCGCAATCTGGCTCAGCTACAACGATATGTTACGTCAACGGGATTACGCTAAATGAGTCATTAGTCATTGGTAATCTTGCAAAAATACTGAAGTCGCGGCTACACGAACAAAGTCCGCGTAGCCGCGACTTCCAGTCGTCTGGGTCTATTGGTCATTTACAAAAGACAAATGACCAATGACAATTGAGAAAGTAAACTTTTGATTATCGGAGAGTCAAAATTGGAATAACATAACTGAGTGATTAATCCCTCGGTTAGTAGAAAACAGCTTATGACAGAAGTGACACCGAAAGAAATTGCACAGTTTCGCTCTCAATTGGCAGAAGATTCTAGTGCTATGGAAGCACTGGATTTGATTGAGGATTGTGAGGGAGATTTAGAAGATGCAGCCATGACTTTAGCCATTCGCGCTGGACAAGAACCAGAAATAGCAAATTCAGAGTGGTTAGCTGCTTTAGCTAGGAAGTGGCGTGCTGTCATTTGTCAACAAGAATTTCGGGACGACTTGCTTAATGGCTCAGTTAAGGGGATAATGGAACACTTAAAAACTCTTCCGGCGTTTCCTAATCCTTTGGCAACACCAGTCTTAATGTATGTCTTGAAGCAAGGCGTAAACAATTTTTGTGAGCCTTTGGATGAGGTGACGACTGACACTTAGCCTGTAGGCGATCACCACGGGCTTTTATGCAAGACATGCTCCCACACACACTTTCATCCTGACGTCTCGACGTTAAGGTACCACTCTCCACTCCCGATTCCGATCATCTGAATTTAGGCAATACCTTTTTTATCAAAGCAACTTCTATCAAAAAACTATATATTTTATCAATGAATTACGTTATTGCCGTATTACCAGACCGCATCCAAGCAGAAGCTGCTTATGTAGCTTTAGAAAAAGAAGGCATAAAAGCTACAATTTTGGGTAAGGGGTACAAAACCGCTGACGAATTCGGCTTGATTGACCCTAACGAGCAAACCTTGAAGCAAACCCGGTTAATGGCTTTTTGGCTAGTGCCATTTGGATTTATTGCTGGTGTTACTTTCAGCATCCAGACTGATTTGGATACCTTTGCCTGGGCAGGTGAAATTGGAGATCACATTATTGGAGGGTTGTTGGGTGCTGTTGGTGGTGCTATGGGTAGTGTGTTTGTCGGTGGTGGAGTCGGCGCCCTTTTTGGTAATAGTGACTCTTTACCCTACCGCAACCGTTTGAATGCTGGTAAATACTTAGTTGTGGTTCAGGGTTCTGAAACTCTCACCTCTAAAACAACACGAGTATTACGTCGGTTT
>CAZZYE010000412.1:0-6824 GCA_964658145.1 uncultured Stigonema sp. | reverse complement strand
CTGAGGAGCAGTCAGTGCCTGTTTGAGGGAATACCAAAAAATAAATTATCCATTCCGTAGGGTGTGCTCTTCCGGGAGAGTACGGCATCGACGAGCGCCTGTTGTGGTGCCGTACTCTCGTCGTAAGATCGCACCCTACACTCATGATTTTTTTAATTGGAAGCCCCTGAGGTCGATCTCTCTTCTGTCTGAAGTCACCGAATTCCGTTATACATGTGATGCTGCGCCACCTTGCAGATGCAATAAAATAACTTCATAATTTTTAAAAAACAACCCCACAAAGTAGTAGTTTAGATTAAATTAAAATATAAGTAGACTTTAATAATTAAACAAGATTATTGAGAAATATTTATTTAACTAATTACTACCTTGTATTAAGTCTCTTTTAATACTCAATTAATAAAAAAGGTGACTTGATTATATAGATAACTAATAAACTTACAACTCCTTCAGCTGATGGAGGGACTAAGTTTTGTATTTAAATCAATAAAACGTCTTACTGAAGAATTCTTAAGCTTTAATTAAATTCTGATTAGCAAGGTGTGTTTAAACTTTACTTAATAAAACCATTAACTTTAAAAAACCTTTTTATAAACCAACGATAACCTGATCTTAAAAACTGAAAAAATTTCTGACTTTTAATTAACAAAGGTTCAACTCAGTAGGTTTTTTCTTAACCAAAATATAAACATATTATTACTTTTACTTAAACATCCGTATAGTCAAGTAGTTAAATTAACATCATTTTTATTTAACGAAATAATAAACAGTTAATCACGTAGCCTTTACTTTGACACCCTAATCTGTTTCTTAGAGCCGAAGAGAACAGATACAAGCTGTCTCTAGGGTCGCATCAGATTTTTAAACTTGGAGCTTAACAATGCTAGGAAAACTAAAGTCTCGCTTCTTGGCTACTTCCGTGTCTGTAGCAGCTTTAACAGTTGGTATGGCATTTGCCCAGCCAGCTCAAAAAGCTTCTGCACAAGTATCTGGCGTAGGTTCAACCGCTGCTGCTGATTTGTATAACGGATTCGGTGCTAACTATGGTGGCGGTGGTAGTGGCACTTGCTCTAGTGGTACAGACGCAGGAGCTGACTTTTGTGGAACCGACATTCCCTTTGGCGCAGCAGATGGCTACACACAAGTAGCTGTAGCAAATTTGAGAATTGAAGCGCCTGTCGATCCTGCAGTTGGCGTTACAGGCCTTGATCAGGGAACCGTGTGCAGCATTTACTCCGGTGCAATTACCAACTGGAGCCAAGTTGGTGGACCTGACGAACCCATCGTCGTTGTGTATCGTTTTCCAGGCAGCGGTACCGGCTACATCATTAACAATGCTTGCGGTGCAGATGGCAGCCAAGTTCCCGGTGGTATTGGTGCAGGAAGCAGTGGCGAAGTTGCCAATGATGTTGCAAACACACCAGGTGCAATTGGCTATGTTGAGCAGGCTAATTTAAATGGGTTACCTTCTGCTGTAAGCCCTTATTTTACTGGTCCTACTTACGCAATTTTCAACAACGATAACGGCAATGCCAGCGACTTCATCAACAATATTTTGGCTAACCCCGGCCAAGTTAGCAGTTTGGGATATGACCCCATTTCACAATAAGTGATAAGACTGGATTTTTCAACAATCTCAATTCTGTCCAAAAATAGGCCTCACTAATTGAGGTAGTATAAATAGACCAAAAAGACTTGCGCAACTTATTGCGTGAGTCTTTCTTAACGATCGCGTTTAACCTTTGAGTACGTGGAGTGATTTTCATGCTTTCCAAACTAAATTCTCGCTTCTTGGCTACCTCGATGTCTGTAGCAGCTTTAACAATTGGGATGGCGTTTAGTCAGCAAACTACTCAAAAAGCTGCTGCACAAACAGCAACAGAGGATCCTGTTCAAGCCTTCCGCAATGGAGAAACTGATTTTGTCATAACTAACACTCCCGTAGCCCCTCAGGATGGAGAACTTGAAGTACCCTTAGTAAATGAGGTCATAGCGTTGCCTTACAATAATGGCGTAGGCAACCTCGATCAGAATACTGTCTGCGGTATTTTCAGAGGTGACATTACCGACTTTAATCAGGTAGGTGGACCCGACCAGCCGATCACCGTTGTGTATCGTTCTGACGACAGCGCTATCAAAGACGTTTTTAATAATTATTGTGGCATAACTGATAGTAATTATCCAGGCGGCAGCATTGGTGTAACAAGCAGTAACGACGTTACTACTACAGTGGCAAACACACCCGGAGCGATTGGCTATGTTGAGCGGGCTAATTTAAATGGACTACCGGATGCTGCGGCTAGTCCAATTATTGGTCCTATTGATGCACTGGTGAGAAGCCAGTACGACTCCGCTGACAAGTCAGCTGCTGTCAAAGCCTTGTTGAGTCAACTTTTGATCAACGACGACCAAGTTCGCGGTTTGGGATATGAACCCCTAGATGATAAGAGTGGATCTCAAGCAGCTCTCGATTCTATCCAACCATAGACTTTTATCGTCAAAGCAAGATAAATAAACAAAAAGAACTCACGTAACTCCGTCGCGTGAGTCCTTTTTCTTCTGACAATCGACTAAACTAGTTAGTTGTAGTGTTATTTTGTTAAACTATACAGGTTAAGTGTTTATGGTTACCAGACTTTCAGCAGCTGTTTACGGGATGGCAACAGCACCAACTATAGCTCCTGAACAGTCTAAACAAGTCACCAGCAAGCCCTATCCCAATTATAAAGTGATTGTTTTAAATGATGATTTCAATACATTTCAGCACGTTGCTGAGTGTTTGATGAAGTACATTCCGGGGATGACAAGCGATCGCGCTTGGGATCTTACCAATCAGGTACACAATGAAGGTCAAGCAATTGTCTGGGTGGGTCCTCAAGAGGCTGCAGAACTGTACCACCAGCAGCTGCGTCGTGCGGGTTTGACAATGGCTCCTTTAGAGGCTGCTTGACCAAAATGGGCAAAAATACTGATGGCAGACTTGTTTGGAACCACTCAACCCACATTCCTACTCTGATCCCAATATTAGAACGTCTGACACACCATGATGGCGTTCAAACTGTTACGCCTGGAGAACTCGGACGAGTGAGAGGTCACTGCCCGATATTACAATTACGTGTGTCTGTGCCAATTCGGGGTGGCTTTAAGATAATTGCACGCCAAGGGAAAACGGTGCAAGAGGTGTTTATTCTAACCACTTTAGACCGAGACAAACTCGAAGCAGCGATCGCGATCGCTATGAAAAAGTAACCATGTGGTAATTACGAATTAAGAACTACGAATTACGAATTTGAGCGAAGTGCTATTCTTCGACATGTCGCACTGCCAACTTATGTAGTGGCAAGCTGACGATGCAAGAAAATGTTAAAAAGTATGACAAAGTCGTAGTTATTTTCAAAGCCATCATCATAGTTTCCCAATCAGGTAAGACTATTTTCTGGATGGCAAAGGCAACACAGTAAACTAACCAGTAAGAAAAGCTCATTCTAAACAGAATGCGCTCTGTTTCTTCAACTTCATCCTTTCCTGGTTGGCGATCCAACAGTAACAATAGACCTGCAATACAAGCTACAAAAGAAACAGCAACCACAAACTCGTGACAGATAAAACTTAGTGAGTGCATTTGCGTTGATCCCAAAAGTTTTCTATAAGAGATCAGTCTAAAGTAATAGTCTTTTAGGATAAATAGATAGTTACAAAGTGAAATACAATCCTGAGAATAGTGTAAATAAGTGTTACAAATTTATAAAATTTGTTAGTAGTTAGTAGTTAGTGGTACAACCAACAACCAACAACTAACCACTAACAACTACCTAACAATCCTGATCTTCACAGGCACCAATACTCACCCAGTTGCTGCTTCCGTCAGCCCAATGTTCCTTTTTCCAAATAGGAGCATTGTGTTTGAGGGTATCAATGGCATATTCGCAAGCGTCAAACGCTTCTTTGCGATGAGGACAACCTACTGCCACTAAAACGCTAATTTCTCCTATTTGCAGACGCCCAGTACGATGATAAATCACTACGCGATTCACGTCAGACCAACAGTCACGAATATTAGCAGCAATTTGATAAAACACCCGTATTGCCATCGGTTCGTATGCCTGGTACTCAAGAGAAACCACAGGTTTACCATCAGTTTGATTACGAACCATCCCACTCATCACCACCACCGCCCCATTAGATTGGTCGTTAGCCTTGACGTAGGCTGACTCAACAGATAATGGTGCAAAGGTAATAGCAAAGCTATCTTCGGCTCTTGGTTTATTAGCTAGTGTAGTTGTTAAAACTGAGTTCATTGTTTAATAAATATTTATACTATTATTTAGCTTCAATTGTACATCAACTTACTTACATCTTGCGCAACACTGTTGTTGCGAAAATGAAAGCCCAAAAAGCTGATGCCGATCGTAGGGTGGGCACTGCCCACCTGACCCTCCCTATCGAAGGTGAAAGATGTCATAATGCCTAATTTGGCGTTGGTGGGCAGTGCCCACCCTACCCTCCCTATCGAATGGTGCAAGATATCAGTTAAGGGACTTCCAATTAAAAAAATCTCCACCCTACGGAATGGATAATTTATTTTTTGGTATTCCCTAAGTCCACGCTTAATTAACTAACTTAACCTTCCAACCTCCCTTCTTTTCTCTTTTCCTCTGCGTTCTCTGCGCCTCTGCGGTTCATTAAAAAAATGTCAACACTCACCTTAAATCAAAAAATTATCCTTCCCACCTTACTCATAACATTAACCTTCACATTCCTACTCGACCTAGCCCTGGGATCAGTCCAAATCCCTCTAAACGAAGTCATCACAATCCTACTAAACGGACAAGCCTCAAAAACCAGTTGGACTAATATTATTCTTAAATTTCGCTTACCCAAAGCCTTAACTGCAACCCTTGCAGGTGCAGCCTTAGGCGTAAGTGGGTTGCAAATGCAAACCCTATTCAGAAATCCCCTAGCAGGACCATTTGTTTTAGGAATTAGTTCCGGTGCAAGTTTAGGAGTTGCATTAGTTGTACTCACAGCAACAGCTACAGGTACTCCGACATTATTAAAAGATTTGGGAGTTATTGGCAATTTAGGTTTAGTAATAGCAGCAAGTCTCGGTGCAGCATCAGTTTTAGGAATAGTACTGATCGTTTCTCGCCGCGTTCAAGACACAACAACCATACTAATTTTAGGTTTATTATTTGGCTATGCTACCAGTGCAATTGTAAATATTTTGCTAGAATTCAGTTCCTCAGAACAAACTCAAAGTTATCTGATATGGACTTTCGGCAGTTTTGCAGGTGTGACTTGGAAACAAATGATAATTTTAGCGCCTGTAGTACTTTTAGGATTGGTTGTGGCGGTACTGCTGTCAAAACCTCTCAATGCACTTTTACTAGGTGAATCTTATGCGCGATCTTTGGGGTTAACAGTGCAAAAATCTAGATTTTGGATCATCACTAGCGCATCTGTGTTAGCAGGAGCAATTACTGCTTTTTGTGGTCCCATAGCATTTTTAGGTGTTGCAATTCCCCACCTTTGTCGCAGTTTGTTCAACACCTCAGATCATCGAGTGTTAATTCCAGCAGTAACGATGATGGGTGGAATTTTAGCATTGATTGCAGATTTAATTTCCCAACTTCCGGGAAGTCAGATTGTTTTACCTTTAAACGCTGTCACTGCTTTGATTGGAACTCCTGTAGTCACTTGGGTGATTCTGCGGCGCAATTCTCAAAAATCCTTCCCCAAATGAGTGATGCAATTCTCACAACCCACAACCTTGTTATTGGTTACAAAACATCGCGTCAAATTTTCCGCAATGTTGCATCTAATATTAATGTCTCTCTCCAACCAGGAGAACTTGTCTGCTTACTCGGTCCCAACGGTGCGGGTAAATCAACCCTATTACGGACACTTGCGGGAATGCAGCCGCCAATTCAGGGTGAAGTGCGACTGTTAGGAGACGATGTTTACAAGTTAGCGCCGCAAGAATTAGCGAAACGTCTCAGCTTGGTACTTACTGAGAAGGTGGATGTAGGAATGTTATCAGCTTACACCTTGGTAACTCTGGGACGCTATCCTTATACTGATTGGTGGGGAAAGTTGAGCCAAGAAGATGAAGCGATCGCCACTTGGGCAATAAAATCTGTAGGTGCTGTACATTTAGCACAACGTAATGTGAGTGAACTGAGTGACGGTGAGCGTCAAAAAATTATGATTGCTCGTGCTTTGGCACAGTCACCTATCGTTATCATACTTGATGAACCAACAGCATTTCTAGATTTACCTCGGCGCGTGGAGATTATGCAATTGCTACGCCAGCTTGCACGGGAAACTAACCAAGCAATTCTGCTGTCTACCCACGATCTGAATTTAGCTTTGCGTCTTGCTGATAAAGTTTGGTTATTAGCAAGTGATGGAACTTTGCACGTCGGTGCACCAGAGGACTTAGTTTTGAGTGGTGCTTTTGCCGATACTTTCCGCAGTGAAGGCGTGGAGTTTGATATCTCGTCTGGGGAATTTCATCTCAATACACCCCCTCAGGGAGAAATTAATTTGGTGGGTCAGGGGATCTCCGCATTGTGGACGACTCGCGCCTTACAGCGAAGGGGATTTCAAGTTACGCAGTGTGGGAATTCTCCAATCTCAGTAGAGGTGATATCGGAATCAGGATCAGTTTTCTGGCGAACCACAAACAGCGAGGCTGTGTATATCCATTATTCGTTGTATGAATTGGTGAAGTTTTTAGATTTTTTATAGCGCAATACGCTTCAGTTAATAGCGTTTACTCCCTGAAGATCCCCCCAACCCCCCTTAAAAAGGGGGGCTTTTTT
>CAZZYE010000411.1:0-6848 GCA_964658145.1 uncultured Stigonema sp. | reverse complement strand
AAAAAAAAGGGGCTACCACCAGTTTATGCCCAAACCGCCTTGGCGGTTGCTATACTACAACCGAGAAGACTACGACAATACCATTAAGGAAGAAACCGCAGCCATTAAGATCAATGATCAATACTCCCAAGCTTACTACATCCGAGGGTTAGGTTACCTAGGTGATAACAGTAAAGATGAAGCCCGAAAAGACTTTAATAAAATCTTAAACTTAAACAATGACTCAGAGATGATCGACAAGGCGAAAAAACAGCTTACGAAACTGCCTCAATAAAATTAATTGTTCACGTTCGTTAAGTATTGGAGGTTGAGCCGAGATAGCTACAAATTCGGAAATAGAGGCTGAAGATGCTTATCCTACATGGATTTGATAAATTGCTACTGATTCGTACGCAATGATGTCGTCGGTAACGAAAAATCAAGGGTTTTCAGCCCTTATTTCCGTCCTAGCCCTTATCTAGGCTCAACCTCTATATCTACCCCAGGTTGTAGCGGTTTTAATTGAGCAGTTGAAGCTCGAAGGTTCCTTGTCGTGGTGATATCCCTAACAAAGATACAGTACTTTGAGCCATGTAGTCCTCAAAATAGCAGAAACGTGCAAGCAGCCTTTTGCCTCAAGCCCAAGCATCCAGCTATCGGTGAGCTTCCATATAGGCTCGCAGTAGGGCGTTGATTTAGGTTTGGGAACCTCGTCCAAGAGATTTAAACCACTCCAATACATCACTGTCAATGCGTAATGTGCGTGACCTGTGCTTTGTTTTTCGCACCAGGTAAGCCCCGTCGAACGATAGCCGACGCAAACATTTCAGGTGTAATTTCTGGACAATCCGATAAGTCAACCCTTCGGGGAATTAAAAATTAAGAACCCCATCGATTCGGGGGCTTGAGTCAGCGGACGCAGTATTTCTTGCACTACGTGTCTCGAAATACATTTTTTTCATTTTCCATAAATGAATCGCGCAGCGTTGCGAGCGAAGCGCGGCAATCTAAGGGCTTGTATCCTTTTTTTTTAATTTTTAATTTTTAATTGGACCGAAGCGACGGTCAATGTCAGAATTGGTCATCGCATCAAGTCGTTGCCAATCAGTTTGAGAGTTGCTCGAAATAGATTCGTTGCTCATACTTAGTTGCCTTTATTGCAGAAATAATGCGGATAGAATCGCTACGTTCAGATGCACCTGCTAATTCTTCTAGCAAGTCGCTCCGATCCATCTCTACCCTCTTGAACCAACATCTGGAACTAAGTGATGATAAAAGACGCCTTGGTATTCTAAAATCATACTCTACTTATCTAGTAAACCGCAGATGTTTTCAGTCTTTGCACGTCATTTTTGGCTTTCGTTTGGAGTAGTTATTCTGCTTACCTTTACGTTGCTTCCAGTCAAAGCACAAGAAACATCTCTAATCCCTTTATCTTCAAGCATTACTGAGTCATCCTTACAGCTACCTCAGCAACAAATTAATCAAATTGCACCGCTGACAAGTGAAATGAGGGGAGTTAACGCTCTTGTCGCTACAGCACAGATGAACACTGCATTACTTCAAGATCGGTTAAATAATCTTGACCTAGACGCCGCCCAAGGTAATGTCGGAATCGGAGTTTTGGACCTTAATAGCGGCAAAAGCTGGTTTCTCAAAGGTAAGCAGCGCTTTCCCATGCAAAGCGTATTTAAGCTGCCTATGGCGATCGCCGTTCTTAAACTAGTAGACGAGGGCAAGATTTCCCTCAACCAATCAGTCACCATTACCCGTCAAGAGTTGGCTCCAGGATCGAGTCCCATCATTAAGGAATTCAAAGGTGATAGCGCACAGTTAACAGTTCGAGATCTTCTTAATCGTGCTGTCGGAAATAGTGATAATACTGCAAATGACGCTTTAGTGCGATTGGTTGGTGGACCTCAGCAAGTTAATGCTATCTTGGGCAGGCTAAAAATTCGCGACGTTCGCGTCGATCGTTTAGAGCAGCAATTGCAGCCAGATGTTGTAGGACTCACAAACTTTCGACCCGAATTGGCTGACGAGCAAAAATTCGCACAAGCTGTACAAAATATTCCTGATGGCGTCAAGAAAGCTGCCCTCCAAAAGTATCTCACCGATCCGCGAGATACTGCTACTCCTGAAGGTATAATTGACCTTTTGGCAAAGCTGCACTCAAATCAGCTATTGTCCTCGAACTCGACTGCTTTGTTACTAAAGATCATGACCGATTCTCCAACAGGACAGAAGCGGCTAAAAGCAGGGCTGCCCAAGAATTGGTCAATCGCACACAAGACTGGTACAGCTTCTGATGTTCTCGGGATAGGTCCTGCTACAAATGATGTTGGAATCATCAGTTCGCCCAACGGTCAGCGCGTTGCTCTAGCTGTATTCATAGCCGATTCAAAAGCTCCTTTGTTCGAGCGCGAGAAAGTGATGTCAGACATTGCCTTGGCAGTAGTAAAGGCAATGCAATAGACCTTATAACTTAAACTCCCCTCACTACAGCACAGAAGACAGTACCTTTTAGGAAAGAAAGATGGAGAAAATAGTTTACCCTGTGGAGTACCGAATTGTTCAACGCCACATTACACCAGGAAAATCTTACTGGCACTTCCTCAAAGGTAAAGTGTTTTTTAATCCGCTAAACTTACCAACGGAAGGTGACATTGAGTTTATGTTTGGCACAACTAAGAAAAAGGTTGTTGTCGAGCTTTTTCGCATAAATATGGGTAAGCCTGGGTACTATTTGGCGGATTTACTGGAACGCAAATATTACTACTGTGGTTCTAATTGGGAGGATGTAAGGACAATGCTGTTAAGCCTTGGGATTGGTCGGATCGATCCAATAAAGAGTTAATCTATTGTGTGCGTTCCGCACACTTCTGTCCGTGATGAGACGTTCCTTGTAAAAAATGGGCAGGCTTCATTGCCACATTGTCAGGGCGCGGAAACCGCGCCCCTACGCTTGTAACGCCTTGCCTCACCCACGTGCATGGAACACTGCGCGAATTCTCGTCGTCCGACAGTTAAATCATCCGTTACATCCGTTATGTCATCCGTTGCTAACCACCATTGCCATTGCTGTAAGCAATTATGCGTTCGGCAAGTTTTTCTGGTACTTCTTGGAGATGATCGTACTTCCAGTGGAAGTAACCAACGCCCAGAGTGAGCGATCGCAATTCCACAATTAAGCTTTGCATCTCTGCTTGCGGCAAGTAGGCGATGACATTATCCCAACCTTGCCAATTACTGATACCCTCATAGCCCAAAATTTGCCCCCGTCTACCACTGACAAGTTGCAGCACTTTAGAGGTAAATTCCCTAGGAGTAGTTACTTCCACACGGACAATTGGTTCTAGGAGTATGGGTTCACACTTGGACATTCCTGTTTGCATAGCAAGACGGGCAGCTTGCTTAAACGCTTGCTCAGAACTATCGACGCTATGATAAGAACCATTTATCAGGGTAACCGCCACATCCACAACCGGAAATCCCAAAGGACCATGTGCGAGAAACTCCCGCACACCCATTTCCACACCTGGAATGTACTGCTTAGGAACGACACCACCGACAATGGTTTCTCTGAAGTTAAAGCCTTCACCCCGTGGTAGCGGTTTGATGTCGAGATAAACATCGCCAAACTGTCCGTGACCACCGCTTTGATGCTTATAGCGCCCATGAACCGATGCAGATCCTTTACGGATAGTCTCTTTATAAGGCACTTGCGGCAAGTGAGTTGTCATTGGCAGATTATATTTACGGCGCAAGCGATCTAATGCCACTTGCAGATGAATCTCGCCTTGACCCCAAAGGATTACTTCGTGAGTGTCGCCATGTTGCTCGCAAATCAGGGAGCAGTCTTCTTCTAACAGTTTAGTAATGGCAGTGCTAAGCTTAACTTCATCGTTGCGCTTTTCGGGAGTCACAGCCAGGGCATAAACTGGTTCCAACTGCTGGGTTTTGGGTAATGCTGTCATCAACTGCTGTGTGGAAAGTGTCTCCCCTGTCTTGATACCCTCTAAGCGGCTTAAAGCGACTATTTCGCCTGCACAAGCTTCATTAATTGGTTGCTGTTGTTGCCCCATCAGGCGATAAATCCCACCAGCGCGAACGCCGTTCAGGACAATACCATCGGTTAATTTACCCCGCCAAACTCGCACTAGAGACAGTTTACCTCCTTGAGGAGTGTAGTAAGTTTTTAGCACTTGTGCCAATGGAGTATCGCCTGTGTGCTTACTACCGCGCCGTTCTGCTGTGATTTCAGGAACGGGTGCTTCTCGAACCAAAGCTTCTAAGAGAGGGCGTACACCATAATCAAGTTCAGTCATACCAAAGAAAACAGGTACGACCAAATCTGCCCCCAATTCTAGTTTTAAATCTGTGAGGATTTCCTCTTGGGGTGGTTCGATGTCTTCTAAAAGTTCTTCTAGTAGGTGGTCGTCAAAGTCTGCTAAAACTTCGAGCATTTCTGCCCGTGCAAGGTGTTCTTCTTCTTTAAGATTCTCCGGGAAAGGGATTGGGTCAGCAGGCGCGCCTAGATGATATTGGTATGCCTGTTCGCTTACTAGGTCGATAAAGCCAATCAGCTGTTCCCCTTGAACGATCGGATATTGGTGTGCTACAAGGGGACGAGTGGAGACGGCTTTGAGCGCATGTAGGGTGTCTAAGACATTAATATTTGCCCGATCCATCTTGTTGACAAAGACGAGATGGGGAATTTCCCAGTCGTCAAGGAATTTAAACAAGGGGGCAAGGGTGAGGACGCGATCTCTGATAGGTTCGCAAACTACAATTGCCGCATCAACTCCTATTAGGGCGTTGTAAGTTTCTTGGGCAAATTCCACACTTCCAGGACAGTCAACAAATGTGAAGCGAATGCCATTATATTCAGTGCTAGCAGTGTGTACCTCCACACTCATGTGGCGATCGCGCGATTCGGCAACACTATCTCCTACTGTATTGCCATCCTTAACACTGCCTTTGCGAGAAATCGCTCCGGTGACGAATAACAAACTTTCCAGTAATGTGGTTTTCCCACTTAAATATGGACCGACAATTGCAACATTTCGCCAACCCAATTCGACTTTTTCGTTCATAAAACCTCCCTTGCGGTCAGCATTGCCAAGCCGCATTAACCAAGGTGATCGAGGGATAAAAGATGATAATACAGAGAATTTTCCCCTCTTTGTATTTGAGATTATCCCTCTTTTGAGAGGGTCGCCAAACAATCGTATTCTGTTGTAAGATTTAGCTGAAAAACAATTAACTATTACAAAGATTGATAGATTAAATTAAACTTTTGTGAATATAGCCAGTTGCCACAAAAGCTTTGTGAAGTAAACGTAACCAAAAATGTTGCTAGACAGAAAATCAATGGGAGTATCGCTTTCCAAATATCGCCTGAGAATTCTAGTAAGTTTAATGTTAGTAGGCAGTGTTCTCTCGAACTCCTCTACGGGCGGGGTGAGTCCGCCCTCCACGACCCATGTCCTTACCGACGGAGGTAAGGGCGGGGAGACCCCGCCCCTACGAGCCCAATACGCTGGTAGAAGCGCTACAGACTTTTTGAATGATGGGTTACAAGCGATCGCTGCAGGTAAGGTACAAGATGGAATCGCTGCCTTTCGGAAAGCCACAGAGCTCGATCCTGGTTTAGCACCAGCGCACTACAATTTAGGTCTAGCACTGCGACAAGTAGGGCAATTACAACCAGCTGCTAATGCATTTTATCAAGCAACGCAGGCTGATCCCAACTTTGCCCTAGCCTTTGCTAATTTAGGCGGGTCGTTGTTGGAAGGGAATAATTTGCAGCAGGCAAATGATTACTTGCAACGGGCGCTGGAACTTGATCCAAAACTAGGGGTTGCTTACTATAACTTGGGATTGCTACAAGTCCAGCAACGAGATTGGGAGCGGGCGATCGCATCCTTTAAAAAAACAATACAATATAGCCAAAATGCACCTGAGCCTGCCTATTACATCGGAATATGTTATATCCAACAAGGCAAGCTTGATAAAGCAAAAGATTCTTTTAGCAAAGCCTTGAAAATTAATCCTAAATATCCAGAAGCTTACTATAATCTTGGCACAATTTTCTTCAACCAAGGTAAGTTGCAAGATGCCTTAGAAGCTTTCAGAAAATCTGCTGAAGCTAACTCTAACTATCCCAACGCTTATTACGGTGCAGGGCTGGTTTTTCTACAGCTAAAAAAATATAATGAAGCAGGAAAGGTGTTGCAATATGCGAGAGATTTATACACGGCTCAGGGTAATTCTCAGTGGGCGAGAAATGCAGAAAATCTATTGCAACAATTACCAAAATGAATAGGTAATGGGTAATGGGTAAGAAACTATTCCCTTTTTCCCAATTCCCCATCAAGGAAAGCTTTTTATACTCTTCTGGACAGATGAATGTCTCTTGTAAGGTAAGTAAAAAGTTAATTAGAAACCTAAAGGAGGGTAAAATAATGACTCAAAGTACAGGAAACGGTAAAAGTCCCATTAGCAACCTGGAGTATGACTTTATCACCGTGTTGCAGAATAAAGGTGAAGCAATTAGGGCTTATGACACCTACATCAAAGACGCACAGTCAGCAGGTTCTCAACCTTGTGTAGAACTGTTTGAGAAGTTGCGCAAGGCTGATATTGAGCAAGCACAGGAGATTCGCCACCATCTTCAAGAAGTCATGCAGAAAGGTAAAATGTAAGGGGCTCTTAATTAAGGGCGCAGACGGGTAGCAGCTTGTAGCTAGACATGATTGGGCGATCGCTACTAAAGGACGAATCCGTTACCTCATCTCTTGCACCACCCCCATGTTGCGAAAATCAGAGCAACAAAAAGCTTATGCTTTAGTAGGGTGGGCACTGCC
>CAZZYE010000410.1:0-6880 GCA_964658145.1 uncultured Stigonema sp. | reverse complement strand
ATTACGAATTATTCTGACTAGGTGCTAGCATTTGCGACGATTCAGGGGCGGGCAGTGCTAACTGTGAATCGAGATGATTTTATCCGCTTGCACCGCATAAGTCCAGACAGGGTAATGCAAGAAGTCAATAGAGCGCTTTATACTTTTGTAGCGGATTTACAATGACTTTAGTTCTATATGCAACAAAGCAGCTAGACTGAGTGATGCCCACCCTACTGATTTGTAAGATATTTTGAACCTCTACGACCAAGCTTCGCTATAGTCGCAGATTCTTTAAGACAAGAGAATTACTAGTTGTTGTCTTAACATCCCAATCGCCGTTTTATATTAAGCGATCTAGTAGGGTTCCCCGGCTCATCTCTCAGTACAGATGATGCTTCCTGACAAGCAGGCTCCAAGGGCGTAAGTTCCGGGCTGACTACCCGTACAAATTAATCATAGCACGAGCAATGTGTGCACCTTTAAAAAACTCAAATGTCCCTTTCAACTCTTTCAACTGTGTCAAAAATTGTTAAAAAGGACATGAGCGTTTTTTCCTCGAAATTCCCCTACAACCAAATTAACTGACATTTATGGTTGCAGTACCCTTTCTTCCATTACGATGGAGGAGTGCAAAGAAAAGTCTAGAGATCGGGAGCCAGCATATGCAAGCAATCCTTTTAAGCCGTGAAGAGGTTGCGCGACGTGCCAAGCAACTGTACGAGAGCAGAATCCGCCAGGAAGTCGAAATAGAAGAAAATATCGGCAAGATGGTGATCATTGACATTGAGACAGGTGACTATAAAGTTGATGAGAATGGCTTACGCGCTGCTGACTACTTGAGCGAGAAACACCCAAACGCCCGTCTCTTTGGTATCAAAATCGGGTACAACGTCGCTGCATCCTTTGGTGGCGGTGTCATGGAGCGTGTAGTCTAGTGATTTCGGGCATTGTGGCTGATGGGCACGCAATTATTGCCATTCCATTTCGGATTCCAAATCGCGCTGACTTCCCGATTGAGTTCGTGGTAGACACAGGATTTACAGATGAGCTTTGTCTATTGTTATGTACGGAAGCTCACTTAACCAAACACACGAGCAACAGGACAAGTGAACCCAGGTAGTAGCGGTGAACTCATCTCGTCACCGCTAAACAACGTTACTACTAACACCAGTGTTCCCTGTTCTCGTCGATAAACCTGAATTTGCTGCAACTGCCAATCAACAATCCAGTATTCTCGAACACCTTGGGAAGCATAAAGCTTCAGCTTCACTTGTCGATCGCGTCGTTCGTTTTGCTCTCCAGAAGAGAGAACCTCAACCACAAACTCTGGTGCTGCTGTTAAATGCCCTGCATCATCCAGCACATCTGCTAGGCGTTCATTGCTGATCCAAACCACATCAGGGATGACGTTATCAGCATCGGTAAAGATAATCCCAGGCGCTGTCACTGCTTCTCCCAAACCAGTTTGCCGTGACCATAGTGTCAATTCTGTACAGATTTTGCCAGCAGCTTTCTGATGAACCCAGTGTGGTGCTCGTGTCACAAATAATTCTCCGTCTACAATCTCATAGCGATTGCCGTTGTCTGGCATCAATTCTAGATCGGCAGTTGTCCAACGTACCTGGCTAGTTGTAGTCTGGCTCATATAGGCATTCCTTTGAGTCTGTTATTCTAATGTACCAACCTTAACTGATGTTAATTTTGGGATTGCCTATTTTTTCTGGTCAACATTTTTAAATTCTTGAATCATGTTTAATAGTTGTACTTTAAAATCCTGGTCATTTTCCAACTTTACTGGTAATGTTGATATCACTGTTGCTAAAATGTGGTACGCCTCAGGTTGCGTTATTTCTTGGTGTAGTGATTGAATATATTGAGCAAAGTTGACCACTTCACACATGACATTTTCTAAAGCGATACTCATTTCATTGGAAACGTATTCAGTTCCCTGTGCAGTAGTGACATATGCACTTTCATCTTCATTTAGTTGGATAAATGCGTTTGATTGTTCGCTCATTTTCTTCGGAAATTATCAATGCATAAAATCTTCTCTTAATATTAGTAAATTTGTTAACTTTTTTAGATAATTTTAATAATCTAGTCCCGGAAATAGAAATCATAAGCCCTTTACTAAAGTATTAAAGCCAGTTGCCAAATCGTAATCTGGTTTTTACCCCGACTATTAAGCCTGATAGTGTTGCCGTAAGGCACGGTGACCCGAATAACTAATTGCCTTGGCACATGTGCGTCTCGGCCACAGGTTTGCCGCTAAGACGGCTATCTTTTGCTTTAAGTCACATTTATGAAGGAAGTGAAGTGAGGCGAACTTCTAGAGTACCAATTCAGTAATCAAAAACCTAACCCCCCTGCCCCCTTCCCTACGAGGTTCGGGGGAGTTTTTCATCCCCTCCCCTCGTAGGCTATCCATTACCGGGATCTTTCTTAACATTGCTGCCCATCCTTCCATTGATTTCCCTCCGAACATGCACACATTTGGACTTCCTTTGCTCAAAACTATACCTGTTAATCGTTTGCTCACTTGTTGAAGTAAGTTGTATTTCTGTTCACAAAGATCCCGGAGTTGAATGAGTAGTACATTTGTTCGATTTGAAAGGGCTGAGTACCTTTAGTTAACGATCGCCCTCGTAAGTGATCCACCCCCATCCCATTCTCAAATCCCATTTGTCACACCATCTACCTTAATGCACCAATGTCTATTCACGTCAAGTCTCTATTTCTCAACTTTTCTGCCAAACCCCTATCATTCCAGTGTTGTGTAATTGTTAAGAAAGATCCCGGTAATCGATAGCCTATTAGGTCCGGGGAGACTTTGACGCAAGTCAAAGGCGTTCTCGAGGTCAAACCCAAATCATAAGTCATTTACCGAACATGATATTACTCATAACCGTTGCTAATAATTTACAATTAAATTGAAATTGCTATTGCATCTTCCAAAAGTAGAGTTTATTTAAACAAAAAGATTTTTAATTATTATTGAAAACCGTTAAGTAGGTATGATTAATCACAATTTTTGCCAGATAAATGTGATGATATTCACCTGCTAATAGTAGAGAATTAGACAACGAGAAAAAATCAATTTATCTTAAGCAATAAACGCCGCCTAACAGAGGATAATAAGTATGTGAACCAAAATATTTACCGTCATTGCGTAGGCGGAACGCCTTCCCGAAGGGTACGAAGTGAAGCAATCCTAAACCGTTGCGATTGCTTCCCAAGCGCTTCGCACGAGTTCGCGGCGGACGTTCTGTAATTAATTCTGTCTAACCACTTACGAGGAGTAATAACATCCAGTGGTTAGTGTACACATAAGTTAGGTGACTAATATTAGGAATGCTATCTTAAAGAGAAAGGCATTCGCTAAAGTTTTCTGGAAAACATTATGACGGCAACACTGGATACACCGAATTTAATCGAATCATCGCTAGGAAAAGAAGCAGAAGATTTGCTCACTTACAAAGCAAAAGTTTCTAAAGATTTATTACATTTACCAGGACCAGACTTTGTAGAGCGAATCTGGATCAACAGCGATCGCAATCCGCAAGTTTTGCGTAATATGCAGCAATTGTATTCTACTGGTCGTCTTGCAAATACAGGCTATATCTCCATTTTACCAGTAGATCAAGGTATTGAACACTCAGCAGGTGCATCATTTGCTCCCAACCCTATCTACTTTGACTCGGAAAATATTGTCAAGCTGGCAATTGAAGCAGGTTGCAACGCTGTTGCTACGACTTTGGGAGTGTTGGGCAGTGTTTCGCGCAAATACGCCCACAAAATACCTTTTATTCTCAAAATCAATCACAACGAACTTCTTACTTACCCCAATCAATATGACCAAGTAATGTTTGCCGATGTGGAACAAGCTTGGAATTTGGGTGCTGCTGCAGTGGGTGCAACAATTTATTTTGGCTCAGAACAATCCACTCGGCAAATTCAGGAAGTAAGCAAAGCTTTTAAACGCGCCCATGAACTTGGGATGGTCACTATTCTGTGGTGCTATCTGCGTAACAACGCTTTTAAGCAAGATAAAGACTATCACATTTCCGCTGACCTCACCGGACAGGCGAACCATCTGGGTGTGACGATTGAAGCCGACATCATTAAACAAAAGCTGGCTGAAAATAACAATGGGTACGGAGCAGTTGCTAAAGCGACCGGTCAGAGTTACGGCAAAACCAATGAGCGGGTTTACACAGATTTGACAACCGACCATCCCATTGATTTGACTCGTTACCAGGTGCTAAATTGCTACTGTGGACGTGCTGGGCTGATTAATTCTGGTGGGGCGTCTGGTAAGAACGATTTTGCGGAAGCGATTCGCACTGCAGTGATTAACAAACGCGCTGGTGGAACGGGATTAATTTCTGGACGGAAGACGTTCCAGCGTCCCTTCGAGGAAGGGGTGAAGCTGTTTCACGCTATCCAAGATGTGTACTTGTCAAAAGATGTAACTATAGCCTAAACTGCGCTGCAAAACCTCTAGCAGCAAATCATCTGGGGCGGGGGTACCCCGCCCTTACGGTCATCTTGTGGTCTATCCAATAAAGGTGCTGTAATGAGTGGCAATGCTTACCTTACTTTCTATATACTCTTAACCAGCCTATAGACAGAAGTCAGCTTGATGCAAAATTCGTAAGATTCAAAGCGTGAATTCACAAATCTTGGAGGGAATTTCCTAAATGTTGGAAATTAACAGAGTATTTAATCAATTGCGCCGCAAAATTGCGATAATCATGCTGGCAGGTTTAGTTTGGCTGATTAGTATACCTGCTACATCAGTTCAAGCCGCAGGTTATTATTCAGGAGATTACGCAAGCAAAGAACAAGCAACTGCGGAAGTAGAACAAAAGATCGGAAAGAACGCCAATATTACACCAGATATCGGTGGCGAAGATTATCTTGAGAGCGGTAAGCGAGCAGCAGAAGTGATCCCTAAGGATTTGGGAACTGGAAGTCGGCAAAAGAATCCCGGAGAGATGCTGAAGAGAGCTGGCGAGGAATTGGGTAACGATCAGGTTCAGCGCGTTTTTGGGTCACAAGACTATGAGCGTAGTCCACTGGAAGAAGAGCTAGCCCGGAATAAAGCACAACGTGGGGACTAGGAATAAAAAGATTTGAGAAAAGGCAAACGGCGAACTTTTTTTGAAAAGGAGCCAAGTCTCGTGACAAGCCGCTCTCTGATAATATGCATCACGTTGCAGCTTTGCAAAAATTGATTAAATTAGCCAGTTGAGTTGACTAAGTAAGTCTTCTCAAGTGGCTATTTTTTATAGGAGTGATACTTATAAAGGGCTAGTCCACTGATGGCTGAATTCTTTCAAGATCAACGATACTTATCTGTAACCATGTAGCATCAAAGGATGAACTGTTGCGATGCAAACATTAGAAAAAGCTAGCAAGCCCTCGGTATCGAAAGTGATTGTGATTGGAGGTGGCATAGGCGGCTTAACTTTAGCCCGTGCTTGTCTTGATGTCGGAATTGAAGTTGAAGTTTATGAAAAACGCCAACTTGAAGACATGTTGTCTGGACCGGGCGGCATATTCATTCAGCGCAACGCTATGCGAGTTTACGATCAACTCTTGTCAGGAAAGATTTCCAAACGTTTTTACGAGCAAGGAGGCAAAATTTTCAAAGGCGGGTTCTTTAGTAAAACTGGAGATCCTCTCTACATTAACTCTCCGAAATTTATTGGCGAAGAAGATTTGGGTGTATGTCTTACTAGACCTGAACTGCAACGAATTTTATATGAGGCTTTACCGGAGGGTACAGTTAAAACTGGTGTTACGGCGATCGGCTTTGAGGACAATGGAGATAGTGTCAGGGTGTGCTTTCAAGACGGCAGTACAGCTACAGGAGACATTTTAGTCGGCGCTGATGGTTTGTATTCAAAGGTACGTGCAAATCTTAGCAATCAAGAAAGGTTAGAAGAGCCTATTTATAGTGGTATGTGCTGCTGGAGGGGATATTTTGACGGTTCAAACATACCGCTAGATAAACAATACAGTTGGATAGAATGCTGGGGGCGAGGAAATCGCTTTGGATATTTTGATGTTGGAGGAGGACGGTTTTCCTTCTACGCTTTTAATAACAGCAAATTGGGTGGTGATGATTATACAATTGGTGGTTCAAGTAAAGCATTGCAGTTGATATTTTCGGATTATGCTCAACCAGTACCCAGCATTATTGAGGCTTTAGATAATAAGAGCATTTACCGAGATGATATTTTTGATAGGGAACCGTTGGGTGACCAATGGGGAAGAGGTCGAGTGACATTAATTGGAGATGCAGCTCATCCAGTGCAACCAAATCTCGGTCAGGGTGGCTGTATGGCAGTGGAAGATGCTTTTGAACTTGCTAAGTTACTAGCACTTGGTATTAACCATGACCAAGTTCCATCACGACTGCGTCAGTTTGAAAGCAGCCGCAACCGAAGGGTAACTCGTGTCTTCAACGTATCCCGTCAAGTAGGTAGGCTTGGGCAAACGAACTCCGAAATTGGATGTCTTTTCCGCAACTGGATTTACAAGCTGACTCCCACGTGGTTAGCTGACTTGCAATTTAGATGGTTGTTTGATTACCAACCTTAAAAGTCGCGAATTCCTGATTTGGGTTTTGTGTTTGACCAGCAGCCACCTGCTAGTCAAACAAAATTGGACAATCCAAGCGCGTGCGCGTATGTCGGTTTAACTTCAAAGACAGGGCGCGACGCCTACTGCTGCCCCCTGTCGCCCCTACCGCCACACCGAATCAACCGAGAGAGTAGGGAGCGATCTCGCCAGCACATTTTTCCTATACCTAGGTCACTATAGCAATCTGATTTGATTTTTGAAAAAATCTCAGTAGTCTTGTAGGGTGCGATCTTCGCAGCGTAACGCA
>CAZZYE010000409.1:0-6890 GCA_964658145.1 uncultured Stigonema sp. | reverse complement strand
AGGGCACTTCCCCGCTCACGGTTACCACTACCCCCGACTTATTGAGCCGATACGAATCTACCTCAGAAGAGTTTCATTTTTGGGTGCGGCGAGATGAGTTAGTTGAAAAAACCCAAATTGTTCGTACCGAAAGTCATATTGGTAGTGACACAATACAGTTCTACGCAATTGTAGAGGAAGTTTATCGACAAAGCCGTAAAAAAGATATTGGCGAAGAATTTGATGCTTTTGATGGCAATGTAGATTACCAACCGGAATTTCGTGGAGAAGGCGTTACCTTTGCTACTGCAACAATTTTACGTACAGAACGTCCTGCTTTAGCTCCACCTTTAGAACAAAGTTCGGTTTTCTTAGGTGATGAAAATGATGCCCGACGTGCTTATAGGGCGGATGAAATCGATAATCCCTTAGCGATTGGTTTCATTAAAAATGGTGGAAGCGCAATAGCTGGACCTGGAATGATAGACCTAGATTATCTCCTAGGTATTAATGGCGGACACATGAACATTAACGGTGTTGCCGGTCGAGGAACAAAATCCAGTTTTTTGCTATTTGTTATTTATCAATTATTGCGAGAAGCACGTCGCCGTGCGGAGGAATATCCATCAGACCCAAATCCTCTGATGGTTGTCCCTATTATTCTCAACGTTAAAGGCTATGATTTATTCCACATTAATCGCTGGAGTAATAGGTACAAAGTCGAAGAACATTTGGCAGACTGGCAAAGATTGGGTGTTGAGGAACCAAGACCTTTTGAAAATGTCACCTTTTTTGCACCACAAATGCCTGGTGGGAACATAGCAGTTGCTACTGCATGTCGTAGTACAGTGCAGCCTTATAGTTGGAGTCTCGCCAACATTATTGAAAAAGGTTTATTTACTTATTTATTTGCTGATGATGATTCCATTAATGACAACTTTCGAGCTTTATTACTGGATTTAGAAGCTCACCTGACACATGAAAAAGTCGAAAGCGATGGTAGTGTCACCCGCAGTTTACAAAACAACGCACCTGGTACTTTCCAACAACTCTTAGATTGGATATCGAACACAGAAAATCGTGGTCAATTATTTCCTGACCATCACAAAGCTACTTGGAGCAAGTTACGCCGCAAACTTTTATTGTTAGTACATGAAGGAAATGGGGTACTTCGACGTGATGACCGTCTTGGTCATCCTCTCGATTTAGGAAAACGACAAACAACAGACCCGATAGTTGTTGATTTAAACGCTTTAACGCGAGTCCCATCTTTGCAACGGTTTGTTGTCGCCACAATTCTCCAACAATTAGTCAACGAGCGTACCGGAACTAATCGCGTCGAAGGTTTAGTTTACTTAATTGCCTTGGATGAACTTAATCGCTTTGCTCCCCGTGGTTCCAAAGATCCAATCACTCAACTAATAGAAACCGTTGCGGCTGAGATGCGATCGCAAGGAATCATTTTACTCGGCGCTCAACAACAAGCCTCAAAAGTTTCCGAAAAAGTAATTGAGAACGCTAGTATCCGCGTAATCGGTCGTAGTGGAAGTCTTGAACTTTCCCAATCTATCTGGCGTTTCTTGAGTAAAAGCAACCAGCGCAAAGCAGCAGAATTAACAGTCAGCGAAAAAATGGTGATTCAGGATAACGAACCAATGCACGTCCGAGTACCGCTTCCTCCTTGGGCGATGAATCCTAGAGAAGCAACGAATAATCTCGTGATTGATGTTGAAGTAACACCTGTGGAAGAAGACGACGATGATATTGCTACGTATTAGGGAGGAAATAGAATGCTAATTTTACACACATCTGACTGGCATTTAAATGATAAATTGGGGCGTATTCCCCGCCAAGGAGATATTGTAAAGCGTTTGAAAGAAATAGTCAATCACTTAGACGAACATAAGGTTGATGTAATGGTTGTTGCTGGTGATTTATTTAGCCAGTACAACCGACTTGATGAATTAAAATCAGCCGTTGAGGACATGAATCAAGTATTCAAGCCGTTTTTGTTAAGGGGCGGCACAATTGTCACCATCAGTGGTAATCACGATAACGAAGCTTTCTTTAATTTAATGAGCCTTACCCTAGACCTTGCCGACCCAATAGACCCAAATAAATCAGGTGCAAGACCAAGCGGAAGGCTTTATCTAGCAGCACAACCAACTTATTTATTACTAGAAGATAAAGCTGGTCAGCAAGTCCAATTTGTTTTGATGCCCTACCCAACTTCGTCGCGTTATATAAAAGACGAAAAAACACGATACGGCAGTATGGATGAAAAAAATAGTTTGCTTCATCAAGCCATGCTTCAAAAGATTGACCGTATAAAGAATAAATTTATCAAAGCAGAATTACCAAGTGTACTGGTTGGTCATGCACACATTCGCGGTAGTCAACTACATAATTTATATCGGATCAGTGAACGCGAAGATGTCGTGTTTGAAGCAGGAGATATCCCTACTAATTGGGCTTATTCTGCTTACGGTCATATTCACAAAGCACAAGCTTTAGCGGGTACTACCCATGTGCGTTATTCCGGTAGCATTGAGCGTCTCGACTATGGGGAAAGAGATGATGAAAAAAGTGTTGTTTTAGTTGAAATTGGCGCTAAAGGTCGGAATCAAGAACCTGTATGCTTACCACTTGATGCCACACCAATATATCGCGTGGAAATAAACAATCCTGAAGAACTCGCCAGCCTTAAAGATAAATATTGCGAATTAGACAGAGCCTTAGTTTCTTACAAACTAACTTACAAACCAGGCGAACACAACCGCGATGCAATTTGCCGCGAACTGGATAAAATCTTCCCCCGTTGGTACGACCGGGAAATAGTGACTGACGGTTCATCACTATCTTTAAAAAGCTCTACTTTAACCGATACGCAAGATGTAGCAGCAACTGTACGCACACATTTCCAGCAACAATTAGTAGGGCATCAAGACAAGGATGCCGTGTTGGCATTGGCAGAGCAATTATTAGCTGACGAGAAATTTGTAAATAATTCAGAGGTAGAAATATGATTCCTGTACGAGTATATGTTGAAAATTTTATGAGCTATCGTGAGGGGCAAACACTCTTTTTTGATGGCGCACCTTTGTGGGTTCTATCGGGAGAAAATGGTGCTGGGAAATCGACTATTTTTGATGCGATTCGCTTTGCTTTATATGGAACCCATCGCGGTGGGGGTTCAAAAACTCAAAAAGACTTAATTAATCATAAAGCTGATGCATTAACCGTAGAGTTTGATTTTCTTGTAGATGGAGAAGCCTATCGTATTCGTAGAACAGTTCGCAAGCGTGGAAAAGCGACACGAGAAGTTTTCCTTTTGATTCGTCATCAAAAGGAAAACTTAGCATCGAGCCAGAAGCAAATACAGATAGTGAGACAGGTTTTAAAGACTGGGTAAAACGTGCCATTGGTTTAGACGATGAAGCCTTCACTTCATGCATACTGCTTATCCAAGGCAAAAGTGACAAATTAATAGAAGCTCCACCATCCAAACGTTACGAAATTCTGAAACAATTGATAGATTTGACTGCATATGACAAGTTACATCAACTGGCAGATGCTCGTCGTAAAGATTTTGATGGACAAGTAAAAAACTTCAAACTTCAATTAGAAGCCTCAGAAACAGTGAGCAATGCAGAATTTAATGCGGCTCAAGAAGTGCTAAAGCTGACTGAGGAGAATTGGAAAAAATCACAGCACAAAGTAGATAATTTAGGAATTTTACTTGAACAATCTAAACAATGGCAGCAACTAAATTTCCAAATCTTAGAGCAGCAAAGTGATTTACAAAAATGGCAAGCATTGATAGCTCGTACTGACGAGATAGAACAAAAATTCACGCGCTACAAAGAGATAGAAACTGTGCTACCCTTACTCAGTTCTATTATTGAGCAACGTCAACGCATTATTGACAATGAGAATGAGATTGAAAAACTTAACCGTAACTGCCAACAAATTAAGGATGATTTAGAGTTAACATCTGTAGAAAAAGATGAACTGAATCAAAAAAATGAAGAAATAGAACACGAAATTGAAACTAAACAAAATGATAGTAATAATATTGCTAACCGTCTAGTTGAATTAACACCTTTAGTTGAAAAAATATCACAATTCGAGTCGATTCAAAAAAAGTTACAAGAGTTAAAGCAGACTTTGGCAGCTTTTCCTTCTGATTTAAGGAAATTATTACAAAAGGCAGAATCAGAAGACAAGCAGTTGGAAGAGATTGCGAAAACATTGCCTTGGTTAAAACAGCTAGCTCAGGGACGTAGTAAATTAGTAGACGCTGTACAAAGACAAGAAAAAGCTAATAAAAATTTAGAGTCTTTGCAAGCTCACTTAGAAGAATATCAAACTCAACAAACAAAATTAAATACTGCTCTTGCAGATGCTCGTGAAACTGAGAAAAAATTATCTCACAATATAACTCGTATTCAAACTGAATATGAAGCTGTTTGTAAAAAATGTGATAATTTTGAAAAAGCATCTCATCAACCTATATGTGAGTTATGTGGACAAGAGATTACACCCGAACACGCTAAAACAGAGAAAGCACGTCTAGATGCTCAGATAGCAGTTGCTGAAGCTAATTTAACTAGTCTTAATAATACATACCGGAAGGCGCAGGAAAATTTCAATTTGCTCTCAACAGAATTAGATAATTTAAATAACAAAATTCAAGACAATAACAATAATTGTAACCAAAATAAAAATCAACTAAGTCAAGCGCAACGAGATGCTAAACAGTATACGGAACAAATTAAGAATGCATTTAGCAACTTGCCAGCAGCTTATCAGGTAAGTGTTTCGACCTATGTCATACACGATGGTTTAGGCTGGCTTGATACTAGTTACCCAACAGAAGCAGATTTGTCAGAGCTAAATCAGCTGCTAGGTAATCGACAAACTCATACTCAAAAGTTAAACAAGCTACGCAATAAATTCTCTGAGTGGCAGACCTTAAATACCGAACAACAGACTTATAGTAAACAGTTCGCGGAACTTGAGGAAAAATTGCTACTATCTGAGGCTCAAGAAGCACGTAGCGAAAAAAATACATTACAAGAATCGCAAAAGGAACTGCAATCAACGGTTAAAACACTCAAGGAAGAACAATATCTGACGCTTAGTCAAGTAAAAAAAATAGATGAAGATGTGAATATATTGTCAAATAAATTACGACAGTATGAAAACGATTTAAGTGATAAGAGAGGTTCTCAAAGTGAAATTCAACGCCGCTTAAAATCTGATGTAGAGAGCTTACCATTGCAGTGGCAAGAATCATTAACAAACATTGATGAAGAAAAGCTAGAAGAGTTGGATAGTGAAAGAAAGGTGCTGGCGGAGTATGATAATTTATCAAACCAGTTAAATATTGCTAGCGAAAGAGTAACTCTTTTTGAGCAATATATCGAAAATTTAACTAACCAGATTGAACAGTTACCTAATGAGGCAAAACGCCCTTCTCACGAAGTTGAGCAAGAACTTACAACTGCTAAATCCGAGCGAGATACTTTTGATGCAAACCGACAGAATGCTCAAACTAGCTTTAATCAACTGATTAGCAAACGCAAGCAGTACCAGCAACTCGAAAAAGAAAAGCTTGACGCAGAACGCAACCAAAGCTTATACAAAATACTTTGCGATTTGCTAGGTAATGGGAAACAAGGTCTGCAATTGCATTTATTACGTCGTGCAGAACAAGCTATTGTGCAGCTCGCCAATGAGATTCTAGACGGTTTATCACGCGGAAAAATGCGATTGGAATTACGTGGAGAAGCAGAAGAATCTGGTGGAGAGTCTAGCAAAGCCCTTGATTTAATGGCATATAACGAAGAAATCGGACCGGATCCCACACCAATAGCTCAAATCAGTGGTAGTCAGCGATTTAGAGTTGCCGTTAGTTTAGCACTAGCGATCGGTCAATACGCAGGACAAGGCGCACGCCACATAGAATCTGTCATCATCGATGAAGGCTTTGGTAGTTTGGACAAAAACGGGCGTGATCATATGATTCAAGAACTTAACGAATTACAACATCGACTAGCACGTATCATTTTAGTTTCGCACCTAGAAGATTTTTCATGTGCTTTTTCTAATGGTTATTCCATTGAATTAGTTAATCAAGCCTCAAAAGTCAGACCTTTGGAACACGTCTAGTATAAAATTACTAAATTGATAGTAATAAAATATAGCTCTATGCCAAACTAAATTAAGTTAGTTAGGTAGCCTGTTAATGCAAGTTGTTGCTGGCATCAGTCTAAAAGGAATCAAACCTCGCGTGTGGGATACAGATTCTCCTTATTATCTTCCACAATTGCGAGCAGTTATGGTTTCCTACGCCGAATTTCATCAAAGACCCGTACTTCGACGTAAAGTTATGGAGCAAGGTCTTAGAGAATATCTTGGCATCCCAGAAGAAGTAAAGCTTTACCTTGACAATGGCGCTTTCTACTTTATTAGTCGTGGTGGGGAAATAGCAACAAACGACTATGAAGAATTTGTTCAAGGCGCTAAACCAGACTGGTGCCCAATTCCTCAAGATTTTATCCCAACTCCAAAAATGTCATTGTCCGAGCAGAAACAATGCTTTACTCAGACAATGAAAATGAATATTGCTTATACTCATATCTTGCACCTGGAAATTTGAATGTTAATTTCTTGACTAAGTGCCAGTTCTCTGAGGCGTTCAATATCTTGTAAAAGAAGTAACACTACCAAATGGGGAAATATAGTTTGGAGCGCAATTTCTGCTGCTTCTCCCCAATCAGGTAGGTATGCCGGGGCGATCGCTGTCGATAAATAGGCCCAATGCGCCAAAATATAGGAAATAAAAGACAGTACGAACCAACGATAAACCCCTAAAAGGGTTCCTTGTCCGAAACGGTGCAACCCAA
>CAZZYE010000408.1:0-6893 GCA_964658145.1 uncultured Stigonema sp. | reverse complement strand
ACCAACATTGACTCAGTGGCAAGATAAAACCAATAGCGGTGACTACTTTTCTCAAGTCACGCCAACTCAAGTTAGTTATTTAGTCTGGTCGCAGTTTCCTGTTCAAGTTTATGTAGAACCACCGTCATCAGTTAGCGGTAAGCAGGCTGAAGCATGGGTTCATGCTATCTTACAAGCAGTGCAGGAGTGGAGCGCTTATTTACCTTTGGCGGTAGTTGAAAACCCAGAGGTCGCTGATATTACGATTGTACGGAAAGCTCCACCACTCCAGACTTCCCCTAACAACAAAATACCCCGTGCGCGATCTGCCCAAACCACTTACGTAAAATACATTAAAAACAACGTTTTATTACACCGCTTCACTATCCTGCTAAGTCCTAGCCAAACAGGTCAGTATCTCGTTGCATCTGCCCGTCATGAATTCGGTCATGCTTTGGGAATTTGGGGGCATAGTCCGTTACAAAGTGATGCTTTATACTTTTCCCAAGTTCGCAACCCGCCGCCAATTTCTGCTAGAGATGTGAATACTTTGAAACGGGTTTACGAACAACCAACTAGTCTAGGATGGTCTTTGCCTTAATAGATGACAGAATAATTCGTAATTCGTAATTCGTGAGACAGCGAGCAGTACGTCCGAGTGTTTCCCTCCGAAAGAAACTGCGGTGCTGCAGGAGGGAAACCCTCCGTAGGCGACTGCGTTAGCGAAGCGGTAGCGATAGCGAAGCGATCTTCCGGTACTCCGGCGTCGGAACGAGCGTCACCCGAAGGGTAGTTCGTAATTAATAAATTAAGGGTACTTGCACCTTATTTTATTAATGAAGTACTGACATTGATGTTGCAAGGGACACTCAGAGCAGTGCGGGTTCCTAGCTGTGCAGACAGCTGCCCCGAAGTCAAACAGCGCTAAATTCCACGCGCCGATTTTTGTCTTGGGAGCTGCTTGCTCCGCCGCCTCCCAAAGCTGTCGGGATCGCGACTTTACCCGACCGCCCTCCAGTCCAAAAAAGCGCTCCAAGATGCGAGCAACGTTGGTATCAATTACAGCTTTGGGTTGTCCAAAGGCATTGGCACAAACAGACCGCGCTATGTACTTGCCGACTCCAGGCAGTTTGAGCAGTAGCGCTTCTTCGTTGGGAATTTTCCCGCCATATTTTTCGACGAGCAGCTGTGCTGACTTGTGCAGTCGTTCAGCTCGGAAGAAAAGACCCAAAGGCTGTAAGAGATTGGCTACATCTGCAAGTGGCACACAAGCCAAGGCACTCACGGTAGGGTATCGCTTCATAAATGCCTGGTACAAGGGAGTGACTAAAGGCGCGTTAGTCTTTTGCAGCAGAAACTCAGCCACCAAGATGGCATAGGGGTCTTTTGTGCTACGCCAAGGAAACTGCCTGCCATGTAGTTTTGCCCAATTTCGCAATTGGCTGCGGAACCATCTGAGTTTGGCTTCATCAAGATGCACAGGATATATCCTCCTGAAAGTGCGATCGCAGTTTAACCAAAAAATTTGGGATAGAGACAAATGACACTGAGAAAAGCAATAGTAGAAGCGTAAACCAATTGTAAATAAATTGAAGAATCCAGGTGGAAGAAAATAACAATATTGCATGGGTGCGAATAGAAGCGCCAAGTATCGATGAGAATCTGCTGCGTGCCATCCAAAACCTAGCTTCAATAGAGTTAACTTTTCAAGAAAATAAAATTCCTCATGGTAGTACTATCAACGATTTGACGGAAAGCCAGCAATTGGTTTTGAGAGCGATCGCAGATAGCACCAGCACAGGACTTGAAATGCTCTACAGAAACAGTACATTAGACTTTATGGGAATCCGTGCAGTTTCTCCAGCGCATGGATCGTCCGCACGCGAGAAGTTAATTGAATTTCTCAATGGTGAGAAACTCCGATATGACACATAATGACTCAAGAAAAGACAATAGAACTAATTCATCTGTGCCTCGACCTCAATATTTGGTATTCTGCTCTGCTTGCTGACCGATTAAACAGGCAAGGCACAGCAACTCAATCTCTTGTGGAAATTGCCAAACAGGGTGTTTGTAGCCTTGGACAAGTGCAACTTGTTATATCCTGGGGGATGTTAAACCGTCTACGCCTAGCGTTGCAAAGGGATTATAGTATTCCCCAGTCAGCCATAGACTTATACATTAGTGCTATTGGGGGATATGCCCAGCTTGGACCAGCTGGTGGGGGGCCTCTGTTATCCTTGAGTGGTACTGGTATTATTGCATTACAAGACAGCGAAGACGCTCACGTTCTTGAAACCGCTTTAGCAGGTCGGGCAACAGTGCTAGTAACAGCTAATTTTGAAGATTTTATATCTAAAGATACAAATATTCTTGTACCCAGACGGCACGCTATCCATTTTTCACCTGCCCATGCTTTCCATATCGCTCATCCTTACCTGATGATGGAGTGGATACGGGCTGGACAAATTCCGTCTCTGGCATAAATTCCATAAACGAAAAAACACGATAACCGCTCAACAATGTTGTGCGGTTATCATGCGATCTATAACTGGATGTTATTAATATAGTCTGATGGTGATGAAAGCAAGTTAGCGAGTTAACGCAACTGCTGCTTCAAGGATGTCGTCTTCAGTTTCGATTTGATCCAGATTATCCACCTTCATGTGAGCCATAATCTGCCGATGCGCCACTTTATATTGAGTGTGCAGCAAGGTGCGTGTGATTTCTCTGGTTATTTCTTCAAAATCAGCAGGAGAGGCAAGTGCTTCAATTTGCCACAAAGCCGCACGCGCTTCTGGAGGAAGACAAACAAAAAACTTCAGAGCCATTCCTGCAATTTGAGAGGTTCGCCGTTGTTCCATCTTGGCTAGATGGGTAACACGGCTGGCCGTCTCTGTATCGATATGAGCAGATATTGTTCTTCCGGCCATACAATCCTCAACTTAAATATAGTTTCTCTAGAAATTATAGTTTCTCTGACACCTATCCTATATCCGCCTATTCTGCAAACCACTCACACTGATTGCACCGCCATTCAAGTGCCTCTTTTTTAGGCAGATAAGATGAAATTTTCGGCAATTGCAAATATTTACCATCCATTTCGCCATAGGAAGTACGCCGCAAACTAGGAGCAAAACGTACTTGCATTGTCTCCGGGTTAATAGCAATCAGGTTAAGGTCAAATAGTGTATGTATATCTGCCCGCATGAAATTAGCTTGAATTACAAAGTTGAGGTTTAAAGTTTTACAGGTCAATACGGTTCAATTAGGGTTACGGGAGTAGAGACGTTCCGGTGGAACGTCTCCACATAGGTTGATGGTAGGTAAATTATCTCAGCAACAAGCGTATTGCCTTATAGGTACTTTTGCAAATGTTGAATGAGTTGAGGGGCTTGAAGTACGCCATTGATGCGTAGGACAGGCTCACCGTTTTGGAAGAGGATCAAAGTAGGTAAGGCTTTGATCTGATATTCAGAGGCTAAACTTGGGTATTTTTCTGTATCTATTTTTACCACTTTTACCCGAGATCCCATCTGAGTTTTGACCTGTTCTAAAATCGGTCCCATCATTTGACATGGACCGCACCACGTAGCGTAAAAATCCACTAACACAGGAAGATTTGTGCTGGCGATCAGTTCTTGGAAGTTGGAAAATTGCTTTTGAACTGCCATTAGACTCCTCGGTAAGCTTTGTTCAAGATGTGATCGCGTGACTTCAGTGGTTCAAGAGGCGATCGCCTGACTGCAATCGATCCAGATTTATTACTTATATTTTCTAGGTTGATCGGCAATTTTCAGCTATCTTGCTGTTCGTTGATTTGGGTCGTATTGACAGGACAAGCAGGACTTGCGTCTATTTCTTCAAGTTTCCTGACTCTCCGAATCAGGATAATTTCTTCTTCACGTCGGACAACGGTACGTATGGGAGCAACGCAGACGATATCCGTTTGTTGATTGCGTGGAAAAGTATCAAAACTGATATTGATGTCACTGTAAATTGGTGGAATGACAGGAGTTGCGGGAACGATTTGCTCGATCGCAAGATTAATTTTCCCCTCATTATCCTCTTTGTAGATATCGAAAAACAAACCGCACAGTGTTGTTGTTTCTTTGACATCTAAAACGACTCTATCTTTATATCCATTCAAAGAACACCAACTTTCTTCAACCTCAACCCCCGTTTGTTGAGTAATAAACTTTCCTCCTTTTACCCAAATTAAAGCCCAAGGCTCTAATTCAAACTTTTTGTCTGATGACCAATAACTAAAATTCGCATCCCTAATTTTGATCTGATACTTCCCTGGTTTTAACTCATTGTAATTTGAACCCCATTGCCTGAGACTCGACAAGTGGCTTTCATCCAGCACATAACAATTTTGTTTACTGTCAACCGTCAGACTTCGAGGGCTGATGGATGAATTAGCGCTTTTTATTGCCAGCGTAACTGCCCCGCTATTATTCGTTTTATCAATATCGAAAAATAAGGCGCATAAAACAGCTTTTTCTTTGACTTCTAAAGTCAATTTATCCTGATATCCATTCAAAGTTGTCCAGGTGGCACCTGTCTCAACACCTGTATTTTGATTGATAAATGTACTTCCATTAGTCCCATATATCCAAAGTAAGACAAATGGTTCTCCTTCAGTTTTAGCTGCGGCATAACTATAGCGACCGCTTTCAATTCGGACGTGATAATTTCCCCGATATAATGCGATCGAACTCGCAACCCTTTCTTGCAAGTCGTTCATTTGACCTTCATTGATGACGTAACAATTATCTTTAGTATCGATGGTCAAAATATTCATATTTTACCTCCAGTACAGTTTTCAATTGTCACTTTGAGCAGATGTGATGGATGGTAATGGGGAAAAAGCTAATTGCTAATTGCTAATCGTCAATTGTTACCATTACCCATTACCAGCCCTAACGATAAAAAGAGCGCAACTTATGTAATTACTATAGCTCAACGGCTGTGTAAACACTGATTCCCGCCCAACGACCTGTCGGTTCGGTCATTGCTACTAAAGTTCCTACGCCGGTGGTGGTGTCAATTCGGATCAACTGACCATCGCTTCCTAACCCGAAGAAGTTGCCAGTCACGCCGTAGAGAACGTCCTCGTGAAATTCCATGCTGGAGAGATTAGGAAATCCAATATAGCCAATGGTGGTGACAGTATTAGTATTCAAAAAGCAGCTAGCCAAAAACTTCCTTTTGTCATAACCAATCAGGGTGATATAGGCTTTACCATTGCGATCGAAGGCAACTTCGCCGCAGTTATAGTCTTCATTAGCCACAGTTAACACAGGTGTACCTACACCCGTATTGATATCAATGGCAATCAGTTGTTTAGCAGTTGAGGCATAAAGGGCGTTGCTAGAGCGATTATACGCCAAGCCGATGGCATTGAACCCTATATCACCAACGACTGTCCCTTTGCCTGTAGCAGGGTCAATTTTGATAAGATGCGTCCCTTGAGCACCGTTTTTCTGACCGAGACCATACAATTCCGATCCCACAAAAGCGATATCGGTGACAGGGGTAGCGATCGATCCGATTAAAGTGGCAATGCCAGTAGATAAGTCTAGACTGTAGAGATTGCTGTGTTGGTTGGAGACGTAATCTTGGACGTAAACCGTCCCAGAACGAAGGACAAATTGAGAGGTAGGAGGCGCATCCGGGTGACTGCCGTAAATAACCTTTTCTAAAACTGCTGTAAAGCCGCTGATAGCATCTCGATCCGTGAAAGCTTGTCCCCCTGTCTGGGATGCAAGTCTAGCATATTCTTTTTGGATGCCTTCCCGATGCTTACTTTTAGACGTACCGTAATAGGTGTGAACAGTAACTCCAGCAAGATTTGCTTTCTGAATAGCAAGATTAGCGGCTTCAATATCCTTTTGGTCCGTTTTCCCCCCACCGCCTTCAAGGGCTTCGTCTCCTAGATAAAATATGGCTCTTGCCGCCCCAGATCGCCAATTAAAGTGATCCGATATATCTTCAATGGCACGGGCACCATCTTCCTGGGCACCTGCCTCTGCAACGAGTCCTCGCTTCCTACCACGAATACGAGACTCAGGGGTGTTGCATTGAATAGTGAGATAATCCCGAATTGTCCGGTCAAATCTTGTCCCTAACCATGTACCTTCTATCCCAAACCAGGCAACTCTGACATCTGAATAACCCTTAGATTTAGCAGCTTCAATGGCAGCTTCTGCTATCTTGCTGAGATTTTCTGCTTCATCTTTCATTGAAGGACTGGTGTCAATGACCACTACCAAATCGACGGGAGGGATAATTCCCTTTTGTTGATTACTGGGGGAAATCTCATTCCCTTGAGAAATTAGGCGATGAGGCGCAACTGTACTTTGTTGCTCAATTGGGCGACCGCCCTCTTTTAAGGGCGATCGCCCAACTGTACTTTGTTGCTCAATTGGGTGAGGTCGCTCTTCTAAGCGATCTCGCTCAATTTTTTTTTTCCTCGGTATAGCTAGTCTGCCCTTGTTGGTTAGCTTGCGATACTTGAACGCTGTTCACGGGGCAAGCTTGACCTGCTTCTATTTCTTCAACCTTTCTAACTCTGCGAATCAGAACGATTTCCTCTTCACGTCTGACAATAGTGCGTATTGGAGAAACGCACACGATGTCCACATTAGGATTGCGACCAAAACTATCGAAACTTAATGAGTCTATGCTAATGGGAACTAATTGATTGTCTGCCATGATTTATCTACCTATTGCTAAAACTTATACAATTTAACAGTCTAGTTGATTGATGGGCAATTTTCAACATTCCTAAAGAAAGAAAACACTTTATCTAAAGATATAAATTTGATTAAGATTTAATTATGTCAAGATAAAAAAATAGTTTTTATAGTTATTTTTTGTACAAAAGTAGGAAAGGCTATATAAAAATT
>CAZZYE010000407.1:0-6903 GCA_964658145.1 uncultured Stigonema sp. | reverse complement strand
AATCATCGGGTCATTAGCCAACTTTTTTGAGACTTCGTATGCGCCGTAACGGTTGAGATGGCTGGGATCAGAAAAGTAGTCGTTGTTTTGGGACCACATTTGATTTAGATCCCGGTAAATAAAGTTTGAGTGATTAGTCAGACGCAACATATATTGCTGAAATTCTTGCTCATATTTTAAGCGGACTGGATCTAGATATTCTGCGGTCAGGGGCATGTTGACAAACACTAGCGGAATCTTGTGAGATTGGGTGAACTCAAGCATTGCTTGCAAAGCTACGTCTTGCTCACCTCCTAGTTGGAAAGATTTGTAGTCATTATCGTAATCTCCAGAAACTTTAGGATGTTTTTGATAATATATATCGGGTTGGAAGCGGATAGATAAAGGTAGGAATCCATCAAAGTCAACTGCTTGCAGTGAAGCATCTTCTTCTGGATTTGTTTGAGTTGCTTTTGTGGTGACTAATGGGGAACGATCGCCAATTATTGGTAAAGATTTTAGTTGTTGGTTCAAGAGATGATTGAGATCGTCACGCTTTTGGTATGTAGAAGAAACACTAGCTAGTGCTTGATTCAACCATTGATTCAAAGTTTGGTAACTGTTTTTTGTCTTTTCCTCTTTAGTTGTTGGCGTTGAACTTCCGAGAACAGAACTATGACTTGTTGTCGATAGTGAATTTTGCGCAGCCTGTTTATAGCCAGGTGAAGAGGCGATCGCTTTAAAGGTAATATCTTCTCGACCACTGTTGAAGGCGCGAGAACCATCTGCCCAAACAATGAGTTTCGGTAGCTCCGATGGCTTAAGAACCGTGCGCATGATAAAATCTACAACTTGGGCTGTAGCACCGTTAATGCCAAAGTTAAATACGTCGATTTTTAAATAACCCTGAGTCGCCAAAGCTTGAGAAAGTGCTACCGGATCTACTCCTCTAAGGGCGCGGGAAGAGCCAATAATTAATATATCTGGGGGTCTACCAGTTTGTTGCTGATGCTGTCTATAAAGTGCAAGTTGCTCCTCTAGCTGCCTTGAATTAAAACTTGGTATCTGCGATCGCGCTGCTAAAAGAATAGCAGTTGAGGTTGCCTTTTGCTTTAGTGGTGCGGCTGCCAAACTTCTTGTTTGAGTATCATCTGTTTGTGTAAAACCAGAAGCATTAAATACAAAACTGTCACTACCAGAGGATTTTTCCAAAGAAGTACTGCCAACAATTGCAGTTTTCTCATCCTGACTTCTTTGATTGGTCAACGATGTTCTACCAGCAGATGATTTGTCAGAAACACTGATTGAATTTGACACTGAACGCGGATGACGAGCAATAATTTGACTCAATACAAAATCTATTTGAAAAGTGAGCAATAACCCCAGCGTACCCCAAACAAAAGCAACCCAATGACCTTGACGAACAGCTGTTGGTTGGAGTGACTGTTCGCTTTCGACAAAGATCTGCGTTCTCAAAACAAACTTCTTTGCTGCTGCGAGCCAATTGTGAGCCACTCCTGTGACAAAACTATGAATTTCTTCAGTAGTTAAATCGGAACGCAGTACAGGTTCAGTAGCAGAGGGCAAAAGCGATCGAACGTGAGCAGAAGTAGCAGCAAATTCCGGAGTTGCTTCTGGAACCAAACGTTGGCGATGCTCAAAATCGACGCCGTAGTGCCAGTTCGGTTGCTTATTACCAGCACGACGACCATAGACACGCACCCCCGCAATCTCTGTAATTTTTAATTGCTGTACAAAATTAGTGACTTTGGGGGCAAATTGTTTGCGTCCTGGACAGATAGGAGCATCACACATAATGTGTAACAAATCGTCTTTGCGCAGTAGAAGTACGCGCATACCTCCTGTAGCCAGACGCGAATCTAAGTCAGGATTGAGTAAACGCTCAAGCAAAAACACGATCGCGGGTTCGTCGCCATTCGTCGCTAACTCCAGCGGTAATGTTGCCAAAGCAGGATGTTCAGTAGCAGGTAAAGACAACCAATCAATCCAACCTGGTTGGTCATCGACGGTTCTTTGTCCGTATATAGTGGCAGAAAGAATGCCTTGGGGGGCGAGCGATTGCAATTGTGCCATAATAACATCCAAGCACATTGCTTTATCTGGCACTGGGGCTGTTCTTAATGGATCTTCAGCCGGAGTACAAAATATATGTAGCGTTGATTCTTTGAGAGTTGACCCTACTGCCACTTTAAAGTCTGACAATGCTTCAGTTAACAACCGTGCGATCGCTTGCACATCACCCCAACGCGCCCATTCCCGGAGCATCACCTCTGGTGGGGTTAAATCTATCCGCAGTAACCAATCAGGTGTAATCTCGCCACTTACTTGAGCCGCAATCACCGCATCCTGATAGCCCTTAAGCTTAAGGAAGCGCAGTTTCTCAGCTACAGATTCGGCAATTATTGAGGGATCGGGGCTATAACTAGACTGACAAAAAATCCACAGGCGATTTTCAATATTTTGAGTGTTTAAAGTTGGCGAGTGCTTCCTGACCTTTACCTCTACTGACACACCCAAGGTACTGAGCGTTTCACTGAGATAGCGAGCGATCGCCTCTGGATGCCCCTGACGTGCCAAACTGATGTTAGAGACAATCAGCGCCCCACCAGATTGTCTAGATTTTTCAGCGTCTTTAAGAGCTTGATGCACCTCCTCTAGGTGTCGTTCTAGTTGATTCAAGTAAACACGGTGACACCACTCAGCTTGCTTTTCACCTTTTTTGCGACCGTAGACAAATACTTGATATATTGAAGTTTGTTGACTGCTTGTTAAAACATCCAAATTTTTTTGCTGTAGTGCTTGTAGCAAGTCATACAGAATCTGCCATTTTTGAGGACATTCTGAGTCTTCACAAAGAATATGTAGGTCGTTTCCCTGCAACCGGACTTTCACCCCGAAAGTGCTAATTCCTGTTGCTTGACTTACCCACTGCACGAAGGATTGGTGGCTATTTGGTAATACTGTTTTCATGGGAAGTTGACTGGGAATGGGGAGTAGGGAAGAGACGTTCCGCCGGAACTTCTGTATGTCCGTGGGGAGTAGGGAAGAGACGTTCCGCCGGAACTTCTGTACGTCCTTGGGGAGTAGGGAAGAGACGTTCCGCCGGAACTTCTGTACGTCCTTGGGTAAGTAAGTTTTACCCGATTAACCTTACCCTCAAAATTCTCTATGCCCCTAATCACGACGAAGTGGGGATACCGAGTTCCCCATGCCTCATTGCTCATTCTCCATGCCCCATTCCCTAATAGCTTGTAAACTAGAAGCATACACTCATCACAAAGAAATTTTTTTAACACTTTTGTTATCTTGTAAGCTGGCAAAATCAGCAAAGATAGTTTTGTACAGTTGCCAGCTTCTGGTTTGCTGATGTTTTGCGCTCTTTCTCATCATCCAACAACCACCAATAATTACTTATGCAACCTGCCACAACACAACCTTCATCCAACGCCGGATTAAATCTGGTTTTATTTACCATTCCTCAATTTTTCCTCTTACAAGCTGGTACAGCGTCTATCCTACTGCTGCTCATTGCCGAAAAAGCGACCCAAGAAACTCTACAAGTGTTCGGGCAAGCAAGTGAAGAATTGTTTCGGGGCGATCGCTTACCCATCCTTAACTTTCCTGAAAACAACGAATTAAACAGAAGTTAGGAAATATACTTTCTCAATTGAATAATTTAGTGGCATCTCCATAATAGCTAAAGACAAAATCTAAAATTGTCAACAGTAATCAGCTTTACTAAAACAGAGGATATGAGTTTCCTTTTATACTCTTTTGCTCAGGCTGTGAATATCTACCCTGCATCCGATTTATTTTTGCGCCATCGCTTAGAGATCGTAGAGGAATTGTGGGAGTCAGTTCTCCGGCAAGAATGCGGTCAAAAAATGGTGGATCTCCTGCGACAACTACAGGATTTATGTTCACCAGAAGGTCAAACAATTAATGACCACGCCTCCTCAGTATTCAAGTTAATTGAACAACTTAACATCAATGAAGCAATACGAGCAGCTCGTGCTTTCGCTCTGTATTTCCAGTTGATAAACATCATAGAACAGGACTACGAGCAACGGCAGCAATTGACTCGCTATGGAGCAGCAACAGAATCAGGATCTGAAGTTTTACCAATTACATCATCATACCAACAAGACTCCGACGTTGCGCCTCTAAACAGCGGACTAGGAGCAGAATTGCTGGTAAAGAGTTGGCAGGCAAACTCGGACGGAAAACAACAAGGTACTTTTGCGGCTTTGTTTCCTGAGTTATATAAACTAAATGTACCACCCCAACAAATTCAACGCCTAATTACACAGTTAGATGTGCAGTTAGTGTTCACAGCTCACCCAACAGAAATTGTTCGCCACACTATCCGCGATAAACAGCGACAAGTAGTTCAACTCTTACAACAGCTTGAGGTTGTGGAAAAGCGTGTCCAAGGTGGAAAATCCTGGGAAGCAGAAGAAATACGCGAACAATTGCTAGAAGATATCCGCTTGTGGTGGCGCACCGACGAACTGCACCAGTTCAAACCCTCGGTGTTAGATGAGGTAGACTATGCTCTGCACTATTTCCAAGAAGTTTTGTTTGATGCTATTCCCTATTTGTACAAACGCTTCAAGCACAGTTTAGCTAGCACCTTTCCTTGGCTAGAACCACCAAGCAAAAACTTCTGTAAATTTGGCTCTTGGGTAGGTGCAGATAGGGATGGTAACCCATCGGTTACACCAGAAATTACTTGGGAGACAGCATGCTATCAACGCAATATGGTGTTGTCTAAGTATATTTTGTCGGTGAAACGGCTGATTAATTTGTTGAGTCTGTCACTGCATTGGAGTGATGTTCTGCCAGATTTGCTGGAATCTTTAGAACTGGAGCAGTCTCAGTTAAGTCAAGTGTACGACGATCTGGCTCTGCGTTATCGCCAAGAACCTTATCGGCTCAAGCTTTCCTATGTACTCAAGCGGCTGGAAAATACACGCGATCGCAATCTGACTTTGTATAATCGGGAAATACTAAAAAGCGACAACACCCCAATTTATCGATCGGGAGCCGAGTTTTTGGCAGAACTGCGGTTGATTGAACACAACTTGACAGAAACAGGTTTAAGCTGTAGAGAACTAGAAAATCTCATCTGTCAGGTAGAAATTTTTGGCTTTAACCTGACGCAGTTGGATATCCGCCAAGAATCATCCCGCCATTCAGAGACTCTAAATGAGATTTTGGCATACCTGGAAATTTTAACCCGACCTTACAACGAATTATCTGAAACAGAGCGAGTCGCTTGGCTTGTAGGAGAACTGCAAACCCGCCGTCCATTAATTCCTGCCCAACTGCCATTTTCAGCTGAAACTAATAATGTGATTGAAACCTTTCGGGTGGTGCGATCGCTGCAACAAGAGTTTGGTCCAAATATTTGCCAAACTTACGTTATTAGTATGTGTCGTGAAGTCAGCGATGTATTGGAAGTGTTGCTGTTGGCAAAGGAAGCAGGACTTTATGACCCAGGTACCGCTGTTGGCACTATCCAGGTAGTTCCTCTATTTGAAACGGTGGAAGATTTGCAACGTTCAAAAAGCGTGATGCAGCAGCTATTTGAACTACCCTTATATCGCGCCCTTCTTGCTGGTGGTTACGCATCTGTGACAGGGGAAGTAGGGGGAGTAGGGGAAGCTTCTTCCTCCTCCACTCCCCCCACTCCTCATCTCCCCATTTCCCCCACAACGGTAGTCCCCATCCCCCCCTCTCCCCCTCTACCCCTCCCCCCCTCATCCCTAACCCTTAACTTACAAGAGGTAATGCTGGGGTACTCTGACAGCAACAAAGACTCTGGTTTTTTAAGCAGTAACTGGGAAATTCATAAAGCCCAAAAATCTCTCCAAGAAATAGCCGAAAAGTATGGACTGGCTTTGCGGATTTTCCACGGACGTGGCGGTTCCGTTGGGCGAGGTGGTGGTCCATCTTATGAAGCTATTTTGGCTCAGCCTGGTCACAGTATTAATGGGCGAATCAAAATTACGGAACAAGGAGAAGTTTTGGCTTCCAAATACTCCTTGCGGGATTTGGCTTTATACAACCTGGAAACTATCACCACCGCTGTTATTCAGGCTAGTTTGCTGCGGACTGGGTTTGATCATATCGAACCTTGGAATGAGATTATGGAAGAGATAGCAGCGCGATCGCGTGTTCATTACCGCGCCCTGATCTACGAACAGCCTGATTTTATTGACTTCTTCCATCAAGTTACCCCGATAGAGGAAATTAGTCAGCTACAAATTAGCTCCCGTCCTGCCCGTCGTCCATCTGGTAAGAAAGATTTAAGCAGTTTGCGAGCAATTCCTTGGGTATTTAGCTGGACGCAAACCCGGTTTTTACTGCCTTCTTGGTACGGTATTGGCACAGCTTTGCAAGAATTTGTGAACGAAGAACCAGAAGAACACATGAAACTGCTGCGCTATTTCTATGTCAAGTGGCCTTTCTTTAAAATGGTGATTTCTAAGGCAGAAATGACCTTGGCAAAAGTAGACTTACAGATGGCACAGCAATACGTCGAAGAATTGTCAAATCCTGAAGACAAGCCCCGCTTTGATAAGGTTTTTGAACAAATTGCTCACGAATTTTACCTCACACGGGATTTAGTTCTCCAAATCACCGATCACCAAAAACTTTTAGATGGTGATCCTGTATTGCAGCGTTCAGTACGGTTGCGCAATGGCACAATTGTACCCCTAGGCTTCATACAGATTGCTCTCCTTAAACGCCTGCGCCAGTCACGAACTAACGTTACCTCTGGGATTATCCACTCTCGTTACAGTAAAGGCGAGTTACTACGAGGGGCATTGTTAACTATTAATGGTATTGCCGCTGGAATGAGAAATACTGGATGAAATGATAATTGTTAGTTGTTAG
>CAZZYE010000406.1:0-6911 GCA_964658145.1 uncultured Stigonema sp. | reverse complement strand
GGTTGAGATATGAGGTAGGAGTAAGACAAATGTCAGATACTGTAATCGCTGTTAAGAACTTAGCTAAGAAGTACGTTATTTCCCATCAGCAAGAGGGTGGTAGTTACAAGACATTTCGAGGAGCAATGACTAATGCAGCGAAGTCTCTTGGTAGTGCGCTCAGTCTCCGTGCCAAAAAGGAAGCAAGCTCAAGCCGGGAGGAGTTTTGGGCACTAAAAGATGTATCGTTTGAGATTAAGCAAGGCGATCGCATAGGCATTATCGGTCGCAATGGGGCTGGAAAGTCAACGCTATTGAAAATTCTCAGCAGAATTACGGAACCAACCAGCGGATCTATCCGGATTAAGGGGCGAATTGCCAGTCTATTAGAAGTCGGAACGGGTTTTCACCCAGAACTTACTGGCAGAGAAAATGTTTATCTCAATGGTGCAATTCTGGGGATGGGCAAGGGGGAGATTCAACGCAAGTTTGACGAAATTGTGGCGTTCGCCGAGGTGGAGAAGTTTTTAGATACGCCCGTGAAGCGCTATTCATCTGGAATGTATGTCCGGTTGGCGTTTGCGGTTGCTGCTCACATGGAGCCAGAGATTTTGATAGTAGATGAAGTGCTGGCTGTTGGAGATAGCAAATTTCAGAAGAAATGCCTAGGGAAGATGGAAGATGTATCAGCAAGAGAAGGGCGGACTGTTTTATTTGTAAGTCACAACATGGGGACAATCAATAAGCTATGCAACTCCTCGGTATGGTTAGAGTCTGGACACGTACAAGCAGTAGGTGATCCTCAGAATATTACTGAAAAATATCTTTTAATGTCCTACACCAGTTCACCTTCCAGAGAGTTTAAGTTAAATCCTAATAAGAAAGGTCAAATCACAAAAACAAGATTAACAGATAAGAATGGCTTGGAAACTTCTGACTTTTCATGTGGAGAAGAAGTGATGACAGAGATAGGTTTTATTCTCAATGAGAAGGTCAGAGGTTGCCATGTTGCCTGTATTGTGAGTACAAGTGAAGGACACCATTTATTTTCAAGTGCTGATACTGATTGCGATCCTGACTTATTTGAAGAACGGTTACCAGGGAATTATTTAGTGCAGGCTAAGTTGCCTACACGATTTCTTAATGTAGGTACATATCATATTGCAGTTGGTTTAGGAATAGCAGGAATAGAAACTTTTGATCGTCAAGATGCTGTGTCATTTACTTTACATGATGCTGGTGATTTTGGAACTTGGAAAGAAGGCTCTCGAAGAGCAGGATTATTATTAGTTGAAGCTTCTTGGTCGTACTTATGAGTTTAGAGAAAAAATAATTATGATTAACCCATTATTGTGGCGATTTCAGCAGATTAAAAAGCCATCTGTATCTCTTAATGAAACTCAAATAGATTCACTGAATCAATTGAAAGAAAAATTAGATCAAGGGGTTTATAACTTTGAGGAAGTATCATGCTTATGTGGTGAAAAAAACAGTGTTCTAATTTCTAATACTGACAGATATGCCCTTCCAGTTAACACGCATTTGTGCCGCGTATGTGGTGTAATGTGGACAAGCCCTAGGATGACAGAAGATAGCTTAACTAAATTCTATGAAGAAGACTATCGTTCAATTTATGTAGGTTATCCGCAAGCTCCTGATGACTTTTTTACAGAACAGGTTCAACACGGGAAATTCATCCACGAATATGTGTCATCAGCTATTGCTTCTACCAAAGGTTTGACTGTCTTTGATGTCGGGTGTGGTGCAGGAGGCGTATTAGTCCCATTCCAAGAGTCCAGTTGGTACACTTTCGGCTGCGATTTGGGCGGTGAGTATCTACAACGAGGAAGAAATGCTGGTTTAGTGTTAGAAAAGGGTGACGCAAGTATTTTAAGCAAGTTTGGCTCAGCAAACCTAGTGATTCTTAGCCACGTACTAGAGCATTTTTCTGAGCCATTCAAGAGTTTAGAGCAAATAGCGCAATTGCTAGCAGATGATGGATATATCTATGTAGAACTACCTGGTATTTTCGAGATTCATCGAAGCTACGGAGATATTTTGCTGTTCTTACAAAACGCCCATTTGTATCATTTCACTCTGGCTACTCTCACATCCTTAATGAATAAAGCTGGGTTCAAACTAGTACAAGGAGATGAATATATTCATGCTCTGTTTCAAAGAGATAAGAGCGTGGTGAGTATCTCAACGCAAGATCAATACCGTAAAGTTTTAACCTATCTTTACATTGCTGAGTGCAAGCGCATTTTTAAACTGATACGTCTTACCACTCATAGAGTGAGACGTATCGTTATCAAGGGAGTCAGATACATTATGGGTGACAACTTGGTAGATAAATTGAAAAAGAGTCTTGGATGATTGCAATCATGAGTGTAGTAGCTATTATCCCGGCTCGTGGTGGATCTAAGGGTGTTCCACACAAAAACTTAAAGTTATTGGCTGGTAAACCCTTAATCGCGCTTTCCATTTTAGATGCCCAAGAAGCACAGCTTGTCGATCAAGTTTATGTCTCAACCGATCATCCAGAAATTGCTGAAGTTTCCCGCAACTATGGCGCAGAAGTGATTGTGCGTCCTGCTAAACTAGCTAACGATACAGCATCTTCAGAGTCAGCTTTAATTCATGCCTTATTGGAAATTGAGAAAGCTGGCATTTTTCCAGAGATCGTGGTGTTTCTACAGTGTACTTCCCCAATTAGAACAGGGGTGGATATTGACCAAGCGATCGCCCAGTTTAAATCTGAAAAAGCTGATTCCCTTTTATCAGTATCTCCTTCCCACAGGTTTCTCTGGGAAGAAGTTGATGGAATAGCTAAATCTATCAACTATGACTATCGTTATCGACAACGCCGCCAGGACATGAAGCCCCAGTATATAGAAAATGGGAGCATCTACATATTCAAACCTTCTATTCTTAAGGAATTAGAGAATCGGTTGGGTGGTAAAATTTCCCTGTTCTTAATGAGTGAAGCAGCAGGTTGGGAAATCGATTCGATTCTAGATTTTGAAATTGCTGAGTCTCTACTGAAGAAGCAGGTTAAATCAAATGTTGATTGACAGAAATATCGCTAAATATATTGTCTTTGCTGAAGACAGTATCCTGAATGCACTGAAAAAGATTAGCGACAACAAGAGTCGGATTATTTTTTCAGTCACAGAATCTGGAGTCTTGGAAGGAGTCTTAACCGACGGAGACTTTCGGCGTTGGTTAGTGAAGCAGAGTAGTATTGATCTTAACCAGCCTGTTTATAAGATTTCTAATAAAAACTTTAAATCAGTCTCATTTTTAGAAGAACCGGAAAAAATTAAGTCTTATTTTTCGCCTCAAATCGAATTTATCCCTCTAATAGACCATAACCAACATCTCGTTGCGATCGCCAGAAAGCAACCTGATGTTATTCAGATCGGCAAATTCAAAATTGATGCAGAATCACCAGCTTTTGTAATAGCAGAAATTGGCAATAATCACAACGGTAGCTTGGAGTTAGCTAAGAAGCTGATCGATCAAGCGGTAGCAGCGGAGGCTGATTGTGCTAAGTTTCAGTTGCGGAGCATGCGTACTCTGTATCGCAACGCAGGTGATGCTAATGATGCCAGTGAAGACCTCGGTTCCCAGTACACTCTAGATTTACTCTCTCGCTTCCAACTGACAACAGAGGAAATGCTTGCTGCCTTTGACTACTGCAAAGAACGGGATATTCTGCCACTGTGTACTCCGTGGGATTTGGAAAGTCTAGCACTCCTAGAAGAGTACGGCATGCAAGCTTATAAGGTGGCTTCAGCAGATTTGACGAATCATGACTTTCTGAGTGCACTGACTAAAACTGGTAAGCCGTTGCTTTGCTCGACAGGTATGTCAACTGAAGCAGAAATTACTGAGGCAGCCCGTCTTCTACAGCGCCAAGGAGCTATGTACGTGCTGCTGCACTGCAACTCTACCTATCCCGCTCCCTTCAAGGACGTGAATCTCAACTATTTAGATCGACTTAAAGAAATTGGTGAGTGTCCTGTTGGTTATTCTGGTCATGAGCGAGATATCAACGTAGCGATCGCCGCAGTTGCCAAAGGGGCAAAAGTGATTGAAAAGCACTTTACCCTTGACAAATCAATGGAAGGCAACGACCACAAGGTGAGTTTGCTACCGTCCGAGTTTAAGGCAATGATCCGGGGTATTCGCCAAGTCGAGGAGGCTTTGGGAACGGCAGATGAACGTAGACTAAGCCAAGGAGAACTCATGAACCGTGAAACCTTGGCTAAAAGTTTGACGATCAACTGCGATCTGCAACCAGGAATTGCGATCGCAGCAGAAATGATTGAAGTCAAAAGTCCTGGTCAAGGTCTACAACCTAACCGCAAAGCTGAACTCATCGGACTGAGAGCCAAACGACCTTTTAAGGCTGGTGACTTTTTCTTCCCTAGCGACCTAGAGCAAGAGCAGGTTCAAGCCCGTCATTACAAGTTTAAGCGTCCTTGGGGTCTGCCGGTTCGCTACCACGACTTCAAGAGCATCTTGGCAAAATCGAATCCAGACTTGCTAGAGTTTCACTTGTCTTACAAAGACATGGAACAAGACATTCACCAATACATTGACCAATCCTACGATCTGGATTTAGTCATTCACAGTCCAGAACTGTTTGCTGGCGATCACTTACTTGACCTCTGTTCGCGAGATAAGTCCTATCGTCAGCGTTCTATTGCTGAATTACAACGAGTAATTGAAATTACTCGTCAGCTAAAGCCCTTCTTTAAACAAGCTACTCGTCCCTGCATTGTGACTAACATCGGTGGCTTTACGATTGATTCACCACTGGCACAACAACAGCGTCAAGAACTCTACAAATTCCTCTGCGATAGCTTGTCGCAGCTCGATCTGGAATCCGTAGAAATTATTCCCCAAACGATGCCACCCTTCCCCTGGCATTTTGGCGGACAGCGCCATCACAACTTGTTTGTAGATCCCCAAGACACGGCTCAATTCTGCCATGAAAATGGCTATCGGGTTTGTTTAGATGTTTCCCATTCCAAGCTTGCCTGCAACCATCATAAATGGTCGTTCAAGGAGTTTATTGAGCAAGTCGGACCTTATACAGCCCATCTACATATTGCTGATGCTGAAGGCGTGGATGGTGAAGGTCTGCAAATTGGAGCAGGTGAGATCGATTTTCCGGCTTTAGCAGAATATTTAGCAAAAACAGCACCACAAGCTTCATTTATTCCAGAAATTTGGCAGGGACATAAAAATGAAGGAGAAGGATTTTGGATGGCTTTAGAACGACTTGAGAGTTTCTACTCCCTTGTACAAAAAGAGAGCGTTAGCAGACAAACAGCAAAAATTTGAAATAATGGTGGTTTTAATGCGTGTTGTATATCTTAGCCAGTCCCCTCGTGTAAGTAAAGTTTTTCTTTCACCTAGTCAAGCTTTATCTGCAATTTGCCCAGGCGTTGACCAGTTCTGTATCACATTTGGTCGTGATTTTTTTCCAGGGACGCCTCCTGAACCCGAAGACAAAACTTTTATAAATACTGATGTTACCTGGTTGCCATTAACTAATTTTGAAACTCAAGAGAAGCAAAAATTGGATGTTTGGCAGCGTTTCAATGCAGCAATCGAATGCGTTCTTGAGGAATTGCGACCTGACGTTGTTGTTGTTCCCCATGACTTTCCTGGTTACCATGAAGTAGCAGTACGTTTAGCAACTCGCAGACAAATTGCATCCGTTGTGCTTCAGGAAGCATTGATGGACTTTACTGTATTTGGCGGCAAAAGAATAGTTTCTTTAACCTTTGAAAGTTCTGAATTTGATGATGCTAGTGTCATGACCAATTCCTTCCTCGCTCCTTGGAAGAAAGCTTTTGACTATCAAGTCAATTTCTTAGCTAAGGTTAAGGTAAAAATAAAATACATATTCAATACTTGTATATCGTCGCTACAAAGACAAAAGCAGAAAGCATCACTCAAATCATCAAATTGTATAACACCTTCACCCACTGGTCATTTTGGCGGGAGCAATGCTACGAGGATAGGTGTAATAGGGGACTATTATCGACGGAAATTACTCCGCTATCAGCTTCCTCCATCACAAGTTGTGACTGTAGGGTATACCAGGGGAGATCTTGTACATGATAGTTTGGCTATTCCACGCGAAGAGCTAGCAAGAGAACTTGGCATCAATCCTCACGATCCCTTTGTAGCGATTATTTCTCAAGATTTTGATAATTGGCACTGGCCGCGCCGAATACATCATCATGATGCCATATTGGAAGCCTGTATTGCTATGCAACGGTTGCATCCAGAATATCAATTCATATTATTCGCTCATCCTGGGGAAGATCTGGAAACTGTTAAGGATTTCATGCATGGGAAAGGACTAGAAAAGCTGTCCATTTTCAAAGGCACTAAACACTTTCCATCGGTTTGTGAACAGGCGGTGATGGTGGTTGGATTCTGGTCTACTTGTCTGATTGAGGCTATGCGCATCGGTGTACCAATCCTGACCTTAGATTATGTGATGTTAGATTTCTTTATTCCCAACATGATTCAATGGCATGCAGTAGCACCAGTGCTTAGACGTGAGGAATTGGAAGAACAAATACAAAAGCTCTCCGATCAAGATTATGTTAACGCTATGATCCAAAATCAGAAAAAAGTTGCCGTTGATATATTTGGAGTGAATGATGGACAAGCTGGACAGCGTGCCGCGCACCTGATTGTGGAGGCGGTAATTGCATCTTCTGGGGAAAAAATTTGTGCAGATAAGTCCATTATCCAGACTTGAACCAGTAACTATTCAATTTATAGTAGTGCCAATTAAAAAAGCTAAAAATCTATTAGAATATCAAACTCAAATATGCCCTGATTGTCAATACGCTTGGTGTTAAGGCTTTGATCCCCCCTAGCCCCCCTTAAAAAGGGGG
>CAZZYE010000405.1:0-6950 GCA_964658145.1 uncultured Stigonema sp. | reverse complement strand
AATTACGAATTTTTAATCCCACAACAGAACCTACTTACCTTTAACAGTTAACCTCCCCTCCAACCAACCAATTGCCAAATCAGCAAGTAAAGCAATAACCGCCGCCGGAATGGCACCAGCCAATATCAACTGATTATTCACCGCTGAAATACCGCGAAAAATCAAATCTCCCAAACCACCAGCACCGATCGCCGATGCAATGGTTGCAATGCCAATATCAATCACCGTCGCCACCCGTACCCCCGCCAGAATTACCCCCATCGCGATCGGGATCTCTACCTGTAATAACAATTGTCTATCTGTCATCCCCATCCCGCGCCCAGCTTCCCGGATGGCGGGATCGACGCCAGTAATACCAGTGTAAGTGTTGCGAATTATCGGTAACAGTGAATACAAAATTAAGGCGAAAATTGCCGGGTTTGTGCCAATTCCACCAATCACAGGTACGGGAATAAGTAAGCCAAATAGCGCCAGACTGGGAATAGTTTGCAGAATATTCGCAATGGCGAGAACTGGTTGACGGAGGTTCGTTTTACGGGTAATTAATATGCCTAGGGGAATGCCTACAAGGGTGGCAATACCGATAGAAACTGCGACAAGCAACAAATGTTCCAGGGTGTGTTGCAGGATTTCCGGGGCATATTTAATCAAGAAGAAGTCGTTAAAATTCATAAAGCGGGTTTAAGACATTGCAGAAAGGCAAGGGCTTCTGGATGTTGAGAGTGCAAAAATTCATCGCTTGTCCCCAATACTACCAATTCTCCTCCATGCATTAACCCAATTCTCGATGCCAAAACCAAAGCTTCTTGAATATCATGAGTGACAAACACAACCGTCTTGCCCAATTCCTGCTGCAAGTGCCTAAATTCTCGTTGCAGTTCTAACCGCGTAATTGGATCGAGTGCGCCAAAGGGTTCATCCATTAACAACATTGGCGGATCGGCTGCTAATGCCCTAGCGACACCAACCCGTTGCCTTTGTCCTCCCGAAAGTTCGTGAGGATATCGCAGCGCAAATTTTTCTGGTTCTAAACCAACGATCTGCAAAAGTTCATAAACCCGCGTTTTGATTTGTTTAGGTTTCCAACCTTCTAAAGAAGGGACTAAACCCACATTGCGTTCCACAGTGAAATGGGGAAATAAACCAGTTTCTTGAATGACATAACCAATCTTGCGCCGCAGTTTAATTTCATCCCATTGAGTTGTGGGAATGCCTTCAAATAACACTTCGCCTTGGGTGGGTGTGAAGAGGCGGTTGATTAATTTCATTGTGGTGGTTTTACCGCTACCACTGCGTCCGAGTAATATGAGTGCTTCTCCCTGACGGATGGTGAAATTGAGATTTGACACCAAAGGGCGATGGTTACGGCTAAAGGTGACATCGCGGAATTCAACAGCGATTTGGTTATCTTGCGGCATGGGTGACTTGCTTTGTCGCTTTAAGTACTCATGTGCTGATTATCCCAGTATTAGCTATCTATTCTCTATGCTTCGTTTAAAAACTGCATAAGTTAATTTCACTGACTTCTATAAAAAACCAGAAGAAACGAAATAAGCCTTTATCCAAATTCAAATATAAGGAGATGAAGAAATGACTCAGATCAGACGTTATGGTTGGGTTCCCGATCTGCCCGATCAGCGGGACTTCATTTATGCTGCACCTACCGCAGCCTTACAAAACCTTCCGCCTAGCGTTGACCTCCGTCCAACTTGCCCTTCAGAAGTATATGACCAAGGTCAGCTTGGAAGCTGCACAGGGAACGCTATAGCTGGAACTCTTGAGTTTGATCAGATCAAGCAGAAGTTACCGAAGATTTTTACTCCTTCCCGGCTTTTCATTTACTATAATGAACGCACTCTGGAAGGCACAGTAAGTTTAGATCATGGTGCGCATATCCGTAATGGCATCAAAAGTGTAGCGAATCAAGGCGCCTGTCCTGAGGAAATGTGGCGATATGACATCGCGAAATTTCAAGACCGTCCGGGAGACGAATGTTATACAGTTGCTACTGAATACAAAGCAATTTCTTATCAAAGAGTGGATCGGGATCTCGATCAAATGAAGGGTTGCTTAGCATCAGGTTATCCGTTTGTTTTTGGATTCAGTGTTTATGAAAGCTTTGAAAGCCAAGAAGTACGCCAAACAGGTCATACACCAATGCCTGCAAAAGGAGAGAAATTACTAGGCGGTCATGCTGTGCTGGCGGTAGGCTACGAGGATGCTAATCAATGGTTCATCGTGCGAAATTCCTGGGGAAGCGAATGGGGTATGGGAGGATATTTCACAATACCCTATGCATATTTACTTGATCAAAACCTCTCCGACGATTTCTGGACTATTCGGCAAGTTGAAGGCTAGACCACAGATGCTTTGTCATTTTGATTGTGAATATTCAGCGGAGTCTAGGTCAGAAAATATCTAGGGATGCAGTATCTTACAGCACCATTATCCCATAGACCACAATATAACCGTAGGGGCGCGGTCTCCGCGCCCTTACAACGAGTCTGTTTGCGATCGCACCTTATTGACAACACAACAGGCGATCGCCGATCAACCAATACGATGCTAACTTTTACAGTAGGGAAGGTAAGAACGGGTAGATAATTAAAAGCAGTAGTTACATTTGTCTGCAATTCGTACATTATGAGTTGGTTTCAACATATTGGTATTGAAGGATATCGTCGCTTATACAACGTGCAAGTCGAAATGCGACCATTAACTGTAATGATTGGTGCTAATGGTGTAGGCAAAACTTCCCTGTTGGAAATTTTTTTACTTTTAGCAGCATCAGCACGCATGCAGTTAGAGTCAAAAATTTCAGAACTAAGTGGTCTTAGTGAGATAATGACCCGGGATACAGCAGATAGTATAGCGTTTTCATTATCAATGAGTGTCAGTAATGGAGAACCGTTGAATTACTACCTCAAACTTGTTCCCAAAGGTCAGTTTTATGAAATTGCTGTGGAAACCCTAACGCAACAGCGCAACGCTTCTCAACTTTTCAAGCATATCGACTCTCGTAGTTTAGATGTAAAGTATTCCACTCCACAGCAATACGAATTAATCCGCCCAAACTGGGAACACAATCCCTACGAAACATCTCTTTCTCAAGTGCCAAAAATGTACCAGGAACCAGAGAATTTCCGCAAACAATTGGCTTCATGTACATTCTATGGGGCATTGAACGTTGCACCTAAAAGTCCAGTTCGTTTACCTCAATCAATGCGTCCAGCAACATTACCTGGTGCTAATGGAGAAGATTTGGTATCTTGCCTATATTACCTGAGAGAAACCGACCCAGAGCGATTTGAAATTGTAGAAGATACACTAAGGGCTGCTTTTCCTGATTTTGAACGGTTAGGTTTTCCTCCAGTAGCAGCAGGAACTTTGTCAATGACTTGGAAGGACAAAAATTTCTCGCGTCCCCTTTATATGCACCAACTATCTGAGGGGACTTTGCGGTTTTTGTGGTTAGTAACACTCCTGCAAAGTCCAGATTTAACTACGGTGACTTTAATAGATGAACCAGAAGTAAGTTTGCACCCTGAATTATTGCAACTACTTGTAGATTTAATGCGAGAAGCTTCCCAAAGAACCCAGCTAATTGTGGCGACTCATTCAGATAGATTGATCCGATTTTTGACACCAAAAGAAGTGCTAGTTTGTGATGCTGAAGATGGACTAGCTACTGTGACTTGGGCAGATTCCTTAGATTTAGAAAAATGGCTAGAAGACTATAGCTTAGACCAAGTTTGGTCAATGAACTTAATCGGTGGTCGTCCATGAAGATAGCTGTTCTGGTTGAAGGCGCAACAGAAAAGGCTTTTAAGCCAATTTTAGAAGATTTTCTCAAGCAGCGGTTACAACAACAGATGCCTAAACTTAAGTTTATACCTTATGATGGTCGCATTCCCAAAGCAGAAAAACTCAAGCGGATTGTTGAAAATTTGCTAACTGGGAGAGATGCTTATGATGCTGTAATCGCACTAACAGATGTCTATACGGGAACAAATGATTTTGCCGATGCAGCGGATGCCAAAGCTAAAATGATAGCTTGGGTAGAGAACAATCCTAAGTTTTATCCCCACGCAGCCCAGTATGATTTTGAAGCTTGGCTGTTGCCTTATTGGTCAACAATTCAAAGATTAGCTAAGCATAATAAGTCAGTTCCGGTCGGTTTACCTGAGCAAGTTAACCACAATAACCCACCCTCATATCGTATTCGAGAAATATTTGAAATAGGTAAATGTAAACGCAGTTACAGTAAAGTCCGTGATGCGTGCAACCATTTTAAGGAAAAATAATTTGATGGATGCAGTAAACCTTTGTTATGAATTAAAGGCATTTTTGAACACAATACTGTCTCTTTGTGAGAGTGATTTAATTCCATAATTAGCGCGAATATGATATCACTACCAAAAAATTCAGGTATGTCAATAATGATATTTTGTTCAGCAATTACACCTTGAATCTGTCTTTCGACAGCCATAGTAATAATGCAGATTCTACGCGATCGCTGGCAGTTTCATCATGAACATACACCAAGACATTTGTATCAAAGAATATCTTGATTTTGCTCATAGATTTTTTCTCTTTTTAGATATTCATCTTTGATTCCCAATTTAAAAGTAGGGAAAGGATACTTCTGTTTTGGAATGATATTGATTACTACCTCTACTTCCTCACCTTCAAAGAAGTTTTCTGGTAAAGGTTCTGTTAAAATAATTGTTTGTCCTTGAATGTAGCCTTTCATAATGGTAGTAAAGTTGGGGGTTGAGTTTTACGGGAATTTTAGGTAATCAAACTGACATGGCATCACTACCAAACCTCGGTTAAGTCCAAGACAAATCCCGGTAGCACATCTTCTCCTGATAAAGTAGTGGGATTATCTAGTACTTCTATATTCTGCCCTTGCCTGTATATCTCGACCTTCCGGTTTTTCCGGTCAATCAACCACCCCAACCGGGCTTGATTTTCCATATATTCTCTCATCTTTGGCCGCAACTTTTCCATGCTATCAGAAGGAGAACGCAGTTCCACAACGAAGTCTGGGCATATAGGAGCAAAACCTTCTCTTTCTTCAAGTGTGAGTGCTTGCCATCGTTCTAATTTAACCCAAGACGCATCGGGAGAGCGATCGGCACCATTTGGTAAGTGAAATCCCGTAGAAGAGTCAAACACTACCCCTAGCTTGGTTTGACGGTTCCACAACCAAAGTTGCCCTTCAATGTCTAGATTACGGTAGCCCGTGTCGCTTCCAGTTGGGGGCATGACGATTAATTCTCCGGTGGCGGTTCTCTCTAGCCTTAAGTCACGGTTAGCAAAAGCAAGTTGTTGGAACTGTTCGTGACTAACTTTGAATGCGTTGGGAATGGCGATCGCAGGGTTAACCATACGGTAAAGCCTCACGTTTAGTTTAGGTAGGAATTGCAGGCTATTACTTTATTTATAATCAATCCTAAATTTTATCCCCACGCAGTGCAGTATGATTTTGAAGCGAGTCGCCTGTTACCTTAATCGCAAGCAAATAGAATTCGCTCATGTGCTTCTTCTCGTGTCAAAGGTTATTTGCTTTCTAGCAAGGTTGATTAACTCTTTGGCTTTGGATGATACTGATACTTTTAAGCTGAACATAATTGAACATTACTGCTCAACTCAGCTACGACCTCATCAGCAGAAACAGTCTTGACTCTGGCTCTATAACTAATTTAACCATTACGCAATCAACAACCTAGCTTTATCCGCTTGCTCTTGCACAGTTTCCTTCAGCCACTCACTGATAGATTTAGCAAGCTTAATAGCTATAGTTGGGTCTTTAGTTAAAGTCTCCAGTATTTTTTGCTGCAACTGTGGTTTCTTCTGATAAACTAACTCGTCAATTTTCTGATCGGGCACCAATTTGCGTATCCAACCGGGTATATCTATATCCTTCACTACAGACTCACCGACAAAGTAAGCCACTACCCCAATAATCGGTGCAAGTATTCCAGCAAAAATTAGGATATGGAATAATCCTGCGAGAACAACGCCTACAATTAAAGCAACAAGGTGTCCAACAAATATAGAAAGTCCGGTGAAATCATCTAACGATATAGATGTGGGAACCTTTCCCGTGTGGTCGCCCAGTTCAATTGTTTTGTTGCCAAATGTGCCGAGTGGTAAACCATACTTGTTACAGATAGAATCGGTTTTTTCCCTCACTTCGTTCTGAACTGAAGACAGCCACTCCACCAGACATGTAGTCATTTTGTAATTGGCATCACTTCCTGTTAGCCAAGCTTGGGCTTTCTGCCCTATTTCCGACTCCAAATCTGAAAGCGTGATGATATTCCGATTGCGCCAGGATTGCACTTGTTGCCTGATGACCTCGTCTACCAAACCATTTGCCAGTTCCTCTGATAATTTCTCTAAAAATGCGGGTATGTGATTCCCAACAATACCTGTCAGTTTTTGGTCAAGAAATTGACTAATTTCTTCGATAAACCAGCCTGTACGAATGTCCACCCGTCCCCAACGTGCCAGTCCTCTAGCAATAGAAAGTTCAGGTTCTCCATCTCTTTTACAAGGCAAATCGGGAAATACCTCCTGACATATTTCCAGAACGAACCACATCTTGGAAGCACTACCTGTGAGGAGGATAGCACTAGGTTGAATGCCTAGTTTATCCAATTTTTGTTTTACCGTCTGCAACTGGTCATGAAAAGCATCACGCCAACTTTTGTTACCTAGTTCTGGCAGAGGTTGGCTGAGGATTGCGTTCATAATTTTGCCATTGACTAGAGGCAAAAACTTAAATTTTCTTTGAATATCTTCACTACCGACATTAACTAAATTATCTTCGTAAGAATCACGATAGGTAAAATACTCTTCTTTTGCCTTACGGCATCGGAGTTCACAGCGATTTTTGTATAACGGGTTTTGCTCAAAAATTTTTTCTAACTGCGAAATCT
>CAZZYE010000404.1:0-6979 GCA_964658145.1 uncultured Stigonema sp. | reverse complement strand
CTGGGCTTTGACCTTGTTGCTCAATCTAATCCCACGGAGTGTGTTTCTTGAAAGTCTTTGCGTAAAACTTGATTGGGATTGAACCAAAAGGTTTATGACTACAAAATTTCAGGCAAGCTTGGCAGCACTACCTCTGAGTTGTGCACATCTCCCCTGTCTAGTATTGGCAACTCTACCTGTATACATATTGTATGTTTTATGGACAAAACGCATTCCACAAAAGAGCCATTATCTCGTTCACAACGTTCAGAACATAAGCCACATAGAGCTTTGGATATGTCCGGGTTAGCAGCATCGACCAGAACCCGGATCGCCAACTTGAACAAGGCGTAGAGATAGCGTAGCTGACACCAAGGGCAAAGTAGTACAAATTCTCCTAAAATGGGATTGTGTAGTATGACAGGAACATGACTAAAACCCTTATTCTTTCGTGACAACCTTGTGCCAGCTTTGTCTAACGAGAAGCAAACTAGGCAAGGATGATTTCTAAAAAGTCGATAGCTAAAAAGCTTCTACAGTAATACTTTCAGCGTATATTGCCCTAGTGTCAGCTAGCCTATATCTACGTCAGAATGCAGATAAATCAAGGGACAGAGGCGACAGAGTTCTAGACAGACTCAAGACTAAGACAGAAAACCCTAGCTCACCACTGGCTAGGTTTTCTTTTTTAGGCTGAAGTTCTTTAGGCATGTTACTTAATTGACTAATTTGGGAATTCTATAACTAAGGTCTGTCAAGCTTCTGTAAGTTATTAAAGCCGAGTTGCGAAAAACAATTGGGGTTAGATAGCACTTATAAAGGTCAAGGTAATTTGAGCCTTACTCAATAGATAGTCCTTAAACTGTACTTTCACTTTTCTACCTGTACTCAAGTTGCGCCTTTTAGTACACTTGAACTATTATGGGAGTGAGCGCTGACTTTTAGTCTAAACTCCAGTCCTAAAGTAAATGTCAAATACTATGAACAGTCCCATTCAAAAAATTTTATTCGGTAGCCCTGGAACTGGAAAAAGTTTCAAAATTGATAATGTAATTATCCCTACCGTTCTAACGATTGATAAAGAAAACAATCCTGAAAATGTTATCAAAACTGTGTTTCATCCTGAATATACATATGGAGACTTTGTGGGAAAATTAATGCCCCTAACCACATCTGATAGAAAAGTAGAGTACAAGTTTTATGAAGGTCATTTTTTAAAAGCATTAGCACAAGCTTATAAAAATATTCTTTCTAAAAAAGAAGAAGAAGAACTTAAAAATGTAGCTCTAGTAATTGATGAAATAAATAGAGGCAACTCTTCAGCAATCTTCGGAACTATTTTTCAACTCTTAGACCGTCATAAAAACGGCTGGTCACATTATGGAATCAATGTTTCTGATTTAGAGTTACGAACAATTGTTGAATTAATAGGATTTCAACAAGCAGGCGAATCTGATGATGGAATTTTATATAAATATGGCAAAGTTAAAAGTGGTAAACTGCTTGAAGAATATCAAGATACTCTCTCTAAAATTAATATTAAAGTTGAAAAAAGCAAGGTGATTGGAAGCTCTATTTGTATTCCCCCTAACCTATCTATACTTGCCACGATGAACACATCTGACAACTCAATTTATTTTATGGATAGTGCCTTTAAGAGACGTTGGGATTGGGAGTTTGTCAACTGGGATGATAGCATACCACCTCCTGGAACATATGGAACATCTCGCAATGGAACTCTAAATGACGCAGAATGGCTAATTTTTATTAAAAAACTAAACATTTTTCTCAAAAGACACCATGCTTCTATTCGTGGGATTGAAGATAAGCAACGATGGTAATTACTGGGGAATTAAAGGATTTTCTCTAATTTGGGAAGATATGTGTCAAACATATTTCTTCAGAAATTTTCCAGCAGAAATATGCTATGCAGATACAGATATACCTTTAAAAAGTTATGATAATCATTTAAGAATAAAACAAGAAGAAAGTAATAGAGTAGGTAACATACAAATGACTGTTTCAAATGGAACAAATTTTTGTAAGCAATGGATTTATTCTACTGAATCAGAGGTTTCTGACAATGATAATCAAATATTGAGATGGCATGAATTATTTGTTGTTGAATTTAACCCAAATCCTAGACACCTAGTTTTGACAGATAAAGCTATATTACATCGAAATTATGATTATTTAGACTATGGTTATGCTGATTTTGAATACAAACAAACTAAGATTATGACTAAATATTTACGTCCTGATTTAGTTTTATTATACAAAAATAAAGTAAAAATATTTGACTATAAGGATGTTCCACTTGAGTTTTATCTTAATCCATCTAATCTATCTCCTAAAGAGCATAATAAGTATAAACATGATGTTATTAAACAGCTTACTTATGAATTCGCTATTCAACAAACATATACAATTTCAAGTAGTATTTTTTTTATTCCCTACTATTATGAATCACCTTTATTAAAAGACCCTTTGGGTGAGATTGAAGCATCACTAGATATAAAAGGTATTCGTATCTTCAAGGCTAATTTTTTCTTAATACAAGAGGAATATCTTCAAGAAAATATATGACCAAAGAAATTAAAAGCATTGGTATTTATTCTGAAATTTACGAATTTGAAAGTGATTATCTTCCTTTAATATCTTTTAAAACTGAACAACAGAAAGATACTATAGAAAAATACATTTTTACGAAAGTTGATATTTTTTTCAAAAACATAATTAAAATTAACTTAAATGTAGAAGAATCCCAAATTATCTATTCTAATACTATTACAGAAAAAGATTTTAAAGTAAAAACTATTAGTTATTTTTATGACAATATTTTCTTTGACTTAGGGAAGCGCAATCCTGATAATAAATTATATTTCCCTCCTAAGTGGGGAATTACTTTTGATAAAAAATGCGCTCCCATTGAAGTAAGTTATCTCGCTTCTAATTTTATAGTTGCTCCAGGTTCTATACCACCTAACTTTACTCCGTACAAGTATTATCATCTTGACTATCAATGGAACTATAGATATGGGACAATAGATATTAACGGAATACCTGTTTTTTATTATATTTACTTTACATTGCAAGAAATCTTAGATGTAATTCAAAAAATACCTAAGTCATAAAATGTAGGCGTAACTGCCTTATAATGACATTAAATAAAGTGCTAAAAGCTACTTGCATTTGATTGTGGGTAGTGATGCATAGTAATGATAAAATAAAGAAGTGTCGTTCAAGATAAAGCTACGAACTGTCCTAAATGCAGATCAAATAACATAGTCAAAAACGGACACACTCACTATGGAAAACAGCGGTTCAAGTGCCAAGATTGCAGGCGACAATTTGTCGAAAGTCCAACGATACAAGCGAGTATTGTATCCGAGGATGGTTCTCCTAATATATCTCGCTTAATAAAATGCTCAACTTTACCAAGTTGCTCATCAGAAAGTTCCTGATCCATCACCAAACGCACCAATTCCAGTACCTTTGGTCTTTCCTTCAGCAAAGTCACCACATCAGGGTCGGTGGAAGGACAAAGCCGAAATAGTACATCGGGATCAGCCGCTAAAACTTTTGCTAATGCTTTTATAACGAACGGCTTTGGCGGATGTTCCTTACCTCGCTCAATGCGACTAAGGTAAGCAGGCGAGATACCGACCATAGTAGCCGTCTCCCGAAGTCCCAGATTCTGAGCCTCTCGAAGCTGCCTGATTGTTTCTCCAAACTTGCTCATCCCACCAATCCTTGTTGCCTGTTATACAACACTAAACAGTTTTGGCATCAGCCGTCAACGGTAGCTTAGGTAGCAATTGAGAAGCTAGCAAGGCGAAGCATCTCCTGCCTTGCCGCGCTCAAGTTGGCTTCAATAAGGAGTGCTTTGTAGAGGTTAGCGTCACTCAGATCCGCACCGCTGAGGTTTGATCCCACGAGTAAAGCATTGCGCAGCCAACAGCTATCAACTTCATCTAGGCAAAAATCGGCTGTAAATTTAAAATAAAACCAGGGAGAACATCTTCACCAGATAAACTTGTAGGAGATTGTAAAACACATGGTACTTAATTAGGACGATAAATTATTACTTGTTTATCCTTGGGATTAATTAACCAACCAAGTTGTAAGCCCGAAGCTAAGTATTCCTGCATCTTGGCTTGAGTGTCTTCCACATCATCAGTTTCAGAAACCAATTCCACTGCAAAATCTAGACACAAGGGGAGATATTTTTTTCTTTGTTGTGGTGTAATAGCATCCCACCGTTCCATCTTTACCCAAGAAGCATCAGGAGAACGAGTGGCACCGTTGGGAAGTTTAAAACCAGTGGAAGAATCAAAAGCGAGTCCTAAATTTTTTTGACTGTTCCAAAACCATAATTGACCTAACAAATCAAAATTACGGTTTCCCGTTTCTCCCCCAGTGGGTGACATGATTACCAATTCTCCTTCAGCAGTTAATTCCAAACGCAACTCTTTATTCACAGCTACAATCTGTTGAAATTCCTCATCTGTAAATTTGAGATTAGGAGGTAATTGTAAAGTTAAAGCAGTCATAATTAATTCCGCTCCACTAAAATCTGGCGTTGCTTCCAAGCCAAGTGCAGCCAACAGGGAAGACTTAGCCTCTACCTATACTTTAGGAATTTTCAGGAGAGTAGCCAAATACCGGATGAGAAAAGTGGCTGTGGTGACAAATTGTAGTTACAATTAGGCAGTTGTAGCTGCAATTTGGTGATGGAGTTTGAATGGGATGAAGCAAAGCGTCTTGTCAATATTCGCAAGCACGGGATCGATTTTATCGATGTTCCAGACGTGTTTAACGAAGATACGGTAACGGTTGAAGATAATCGCTATGACTACGGAGAGCAGCGTTTCGTCACGTTTGGCTTGTTGCAAGGGCGAGTCGTTGCTGTTGTCCATACCAAACGTGGCGATTCCACCCGCATTATTTCTGCAAGAAAGGCAACCAAGTATGAGCAACGAACCTATTTCGAGCAATTCTCAAACTGATTGGCAACGACTCGATGCGATGACCGATCAGGACATTGACCTATCGGATTGTCTAGAAATTACACCTGAACTGTTTGCTAAGGCAGTCGTTCGACGGGGCTTACCTGCTGCCAAAAACAAAGCACAGGTCACGCTACGCATTGACAGCGATGTATTGGAGTGGTTTAAGTTACAAGGACGAGGTTATCAAACCCAAATCAACGCCCTACTGCGAGCCTATATGGAAGCCCACCGATAGCTGGATACCGCTCGTCTCAGGCAAGCCGCCCAGGACATGGGCACAAAAGAGTGAATGTTGATTTTCCTGTGTGGATGATTGAAGCGTTGGACCACGAAGCACAGCGTCGGGAGCGTGACTCGCCAATCAATCATCACAGTTTGGATTGCCGATCGCCTTGAAAAACATTAGCAGGACTTGAGACGAGTGCATTCGGGTCGTCAAAGCAAAATTAGCAATCTTATAGGAGTGAGATCGGAATGGTAATGAGACGGAAGGGTTTTTTCTGGTTATTGAAAGTCATACAGATTCTAGATTTGAATCGCTTACCTCCTAGTTTAAGCCCTAGCCATTACCCAGATATCCTAAAAGCACTGTCGAAAAATGGAGTTTTCACTGAAAAATGCACATCGTCGCGGTGAGTGGATACAAGATACAGTAAACCAAAAAGTTTTTCCCCGAAGAGCGATCGTTAAATTTTTTGTAGTCTATGATACTGTTTAATGCCCAATCCTTTAACCCAATATTGAGAGTAATAGCAATCGCATCGAAACTAGTCCCCTTTGTTCTCAGTGCTTTGGCACAGGCGATCGCTTGCGAGCGTTGAAGAGTGAGCCTTGGCTGTTGCGGCTTGACTCCCAACTTGCATCCCTTCCGTTTCTTTTGAGCGAGTGCGGCTTTGATATAAGATTCTACTAAACTTTTATTTCGTGTAGAGGTTGAGCAACTTCTGTCAGGCTTTATCGATCCCAAGTGAGTAGTCTGGAGAATATCGCTGTTGAGGATACTTCATTGACTGCATCTTCTGTTGACATCTATCATGCTAGATTTCGCAAGGTGCTTGAGTACATCGATACTCATCTGGACGACGACCTTACTGTCGCTCAGATCAGCATCGTTGCTGCATTCTCGAAGTATCACTTTCACAGGCAGTTCTCTGAGCTTTTCGGGGTTAGCCTGTACAAATACGTTCAGCTAAATCGCTTGAAGCGTGCTTCTTATCAACTCGCCTTTCGTCATGAAAGGCAGATCATCGATATCGCGCTGGCGAGTGGCTACGAAAATCATGAATCGTTTTCTCGCGCATTTAAGAAGAGCATAGGGCAGACCCCTTCCGAGTTCAGAAAGCAGCCGCAGTGGGATTTTTGGCACTCGACTTACCAACCATTAAGTGAATTAAGGATCAAGCACATGAAACCAGAAAATCAGCTCGCGCAAGTCAAGCTAATCTCCTTTAAAAACACCAAAGTTGCAGCCCTTGAACACCGTGGCGACCCGAATCTCATCGGGAACTCCGTGTGCAAATTTATCGAATGGCGAAAGCAGAACAATCTGCCGCCTATGGTCAGTGACACTTTCAACATCCTCTACGATCATCCGTCCGAAACCGCACCCGACGACTATCGCTTTGATATATGTGCATCAACGGAGCGTGATGTGGTTGACAACTCATTTGGGGTTGTAGAAAAAATCATTCCTGGTGGCAGATGTGCTGTATTGCGGCACTTAGGCTCTGACAGCAACATCAGCGAGAGCGTAACTTATCTGTACTCCACATGGCTCCCCCTGAGCGGAGAAGAGCCGCGAGACTTTCCACTGTATCTCCAGAGAGTCAGTTTTTTTCCTGATGTGCCTGAGCATGAGGCGATCGCCGACATATTTCTTCCCCTCAAGTAGAAGTGGCGATCGCTACATTATTCCCTTGCAAGCGCCTTTAGGTATGGGTAATAAGGGAACTCCAACAAATAAATTATCCAATATTGTGGGGTGGGCT
>CAZZYE010000403.1:0-6981 GCA_964658145.1 uncultured Stigonema sp. | reverse complement strand
ACAAAACCTACGCCGGCATACTGATAAGCGCCCTCGGTCATGAATGTCGAGAGGTGTTTCTCTACGCTATTAAAAAGGCTCAGGACAAATTCAAGTTTAAACTCTATGCGTTGTGCATTATGAGTAATCATGTTCACTATCTGCTTGAACCAGCACAACCAGAAGACCTCCCCAAAATCATGCACTGGTTAAATTGGTACACAGCTATGTGCTTTAATCGAATGCTAAACCGTACTGGTCACTTTTGGGAGAAGCGTTATCACAAAATTTACCAGAGCGCAATTTTTGGTAAAATTCCTCGTCCGCTTGTCGCTGCACATAGCTTTTAGCATCAACCGGGAGACTTGCACCAAGCTGATAGAAGTTGGAACTACTAGCTACCACTTTTCAAAACTCCTTACAAGACGCGGCGGAAATACTCACGGTAAAGTTGGCAACGGGGTGTAACATGATTATTCTGTTTTTGTACTAGCCCCAAACTGTGCAATTTGTAAATTTGCATTGGATCTAATTCTACCCCTACATTTGAATTAACCACCCGTTTTAAAGATTGGGCTAGTTCTGTTATGATTGCCAGAATCGTCTTCTAATAATAAACTGCCGTCTTCTTGACCATGCCCACAGAAATGCACAATTTGAGGACGTTCTTCTGCGATCGCCCTACGAATATCTTGAGGACGTACAGCAGTTCTAATTTTAATTTCAAACAAGTCCCGTTTTACTGCCCGTTTAATAGCTTCTTCTATTTCCCGAATTTCTTTATCCAAACGTAATCCATCGGGAATTGCTGCTAAAATTAATACTTTCTCCTTGAACATTACCGCTCGCTCCCTCATTGTTAACGGATCTGGTAACTAGATTGGGCTTACTGGATAGGGAATCTTCGGTATTCTTTAGCCATTGCTCAATTAGCGAGAGTTTCACTTGGCTCATCTTCAACCCACGGATAGCACAGGCTGCATGAAACCGTTTTTTCGTGTCGTCTGCGATACTAATGTGCATAGCTTTTACAGATCTGAGGCTGGAAAGAAACAGTTCCTCTTTCCTTGACAATTATGATATATATGTCATATATTTTCTAGATGACATGGGAAATACTTTTTCACGATCAGTTTGAAGTATGGTTTGACCAACAAGACTCCGCACTTCAAGAGGAGATTGCTGCGGTACTTGATGTACTTGAAGAGGAAGGTCCAACTCTAGGTAGACCTTATGTGGATACGATTGAAGAGTCGTCCTTTAAAAACATGAAAGAGCTTCGAGTACAGTTTAGAGGAGCACCATGGAGAATCCTCTTTGCCTTTGATTCAGAGCGAAAAGCAATTCTGTTAGTGGGCGGAAATAAACAAGGCAACAAGCGATGGTACAAAGAGAACATTCCGATAGCTGACAAACGCTTTAAAGAGTATTTAGAACAGTTACAAAGATAGTTAGAACAATGATATCTTACAAAGAAAAAAGGAAGCAATTTTCAAAAGAAGCTCAAAAGCGTATAACCGATCGCGCTCAAGAGATAAAGAACGAGCTTCACATTCTTAAGGCAATCAGAGAAATTACAGGAATGTCTCAAGAAGTACTTGCTGAACGCCTCGAAGTTGGTCAATCCTACATTTCACGACTTGAACGCCGAGATAATATCACGCTTGCTACACTTGCAAACATCATCCGTACTCTTGGTGGTTCTATAGAGATGACGATTCAACTTCCCGATATGGAACCTATGAAGTTCTCTCACCTTGAAGCTCTTTTTGCCTTTGATGCACAACACGATCGTGACTCGCCTTGAACGTTAATCTCTTAAGAGACTGTTTTGGCATCGAAGAGCGCAACTTCCACAGCGTTCGCGGAACGTGGGTTAGATGCAAGATGTGAGCAGCGATCGCGTGGCTGCTTCGTTACCGAAAAACCCAAAATACCTGGATATTTGTTTGTTACCATTTGGTGTTTGGAGTAGCAATTTTGCGTGCGATCGCGGAGCGGGTTTTTAATCCCCGTCCTAATTATCCCAATACTACTGGGTTAAGGATTTGTGGTGGGAATTAAATCGGTGTAGAGACGCGACGCCAGTCGCCTACGGAGGGAAACCCTCCTCATGCGCGCTGGCTCAAATTTCGCGTCTCTACATAGGTTGACGGTTGATAATTTATCTTAACTGACATCTTGCACCTCCCTTGTGTTCGTGTCGGTGGGCAGTGCCCACCCTACGAAATCATAGGCTTTTTGGGTTTTTATTTTTGCAACAAGACGGTGGTGCAAGATATGAGTAACCGAGCAGTATTGCTAATTATCCCAGATCGAAAAGCAAGATTTCCGCGCCGATGTCAGTGGTAATTTCGAGTTGTTCTTCTCCACTCAATTGCACTCCATCGCCTGCTCTGATCTCTTCACCATTCAAAGTTGCTACGCCTTGAGCCATTTGTAACCAGGCATAACGATTAGGCTTGACGTGATAATTTACAACATTACCAGGTTCCAGAACGGATGTGTATAAATCCACATCTTGGTAAATAGTAACAGCACCGTCGCGTCCATCTTTTGCAGCAATTAAACGTAGTTGACCGCGCCTTTCTTCCAAAGGAAAAGCTTTTTGCTCATACCTTGGTTTTATTCCTTGCTGGTTAGGAAGAATCCAAATTTGCAAGAAATGGGCAGGGTCTGTTTGAGAAGGATTATATTCACTGTGCATAATGCCAGTACCAGCACTCATGATTTGTGCTTCACCTGGACGAATCACGGACCCAGTTCCTAAGCTGTCTTTATGCTCAACCGCACCTTCTAACACGTAGGTGAGAATTTCCATGTCCCGATGACTGTGGGTAGGAAACCCAGCACCGGGAACGACACGGTCATCATTAATCACTCTTAAAGAGCGAAATCCTATGCGGTTCGGATCGTAAAAACTCCCAAAGGAAAATGTGTGGTAACTATCAAGCCAGCCGATCTTGGTATGACCGCGTGCATTTCTATCGTGAATTAGCTTAGTTGTGGTATTATTAACCATAGGTTTTACCTCCATTTTGTCTGATTGCTAATGGCTAATTGTTAATAGCTAATTGCCTGACTACGATTAGCAATTAGCTATTAGCAATTAACAGTCTTCACCTATTACGTTTATTTCTGCTCTGTTACTTAACTCAATTTTAATGTTTCTTATTAAAGAATGAAAAGTACGCACTTAAAAGTGGCGTACTTACCAAAAAGATACTGTTAGGTTTGAACTCAAAACTATAGCAGTCCTATCTGATCTGTGAAATTCTTCGTAGGGTGGGCAATGCCCACCATTACCAGGAGGAGTGGGCATTGCCCACCCTACAACTATTATTCACGCTCTCCTCCACGGATTGCTATACTTATCTAGCAATAACTGGTTGTTTAGCTGTAGTAGGAGATGCTGCACCATCTTTGCCATTAGTTGCAGATGCTTGCAAATGGGCTTCTAGGAACCAGAGACGCTTATCAATGGTGCGAGAAACTTCGGTGTAAAGGTCAGCGGTGTCAGCGTCGCCTAAGTCATTGCTTTTGTCGATCGCTTCCCTGAGATGCTTAGCGTAAGGTGCAAAGCGATCTGCCAAAGCCGTCACATGATCAATTCCGGCATCAATATCAAGAGGATATTCTGGCAGTATTGAATTTGCAACAGCCAAGCGAGCTGTTCCAAGAGCATATGCACCTAAAGCGGTTACCCGTTCAGCTACCAAATCAATGTACTCTTCTAACTCACCAGCAATTTCATCAAATAACTCGTGCAACTGGTAAAAGTCTGTGCCTTTGACATTCCAGTGCGCTTGCTTTACCTGGGTTTTCAGATCCAAAGTAGCTGCGAGAGTTTGGTTAAGAAGTGCAGCCAGTTGGGTACGTTGATCGGCGGGAATGTCAATGCGGGTTGGGTAAAGACGATTCGGGTTGTTACTCATAGTTCTTTTATTACTTGATAAAACAAGTTTACAGATAGAGCTATGGCGTCGGAAACTCTCTACCGATAGATGGAATTATTGCTTTAATAGTTATAATTTTTGTTAATTTACTATGTTGTGACGATCGCTAAAATCTGCAATAGTTATCTATCGCACTGAACGTACCACCGTAGAGGCGATGGTGGATCATGTCAGCTAACTGCATCAACCACTTTAAAGGAGAGTACAACTAATGTTAGATTTCAATCGTTCTGATCGTGTAGTCAATGAAAGTATGGGAGAAGTCCGAGTACAGGTAAAGCTAACGAATGCTGTGGATGAAGTTTTGGTCAATCGAGGACTGCTGAACCCAAATCAATTGCGTATATATGAAACACAAGCACTTGTAGACACTGGCGCAGTACGCACTGTCCTGCCTATGGATATAGTACAGCAGCTTGGTTTAAGAATTCGGGGTCAGCAGTTAGCTAAGTATGCTGACGGCAGACAAGAAGCAGTAGGTTTGACCGAACCTGTGATTATTGAGGTAGAAGGACGTGAAACCACTGAAGCTGCATTAGTTGTCGGTGACGAGGTGCTGATTGGTCAGACTGTATTGGAAACGTTAGATTTACATGTGGATTGTAAAAATCAGCGTTTAATCCCGAATCCAGCACATCCTGACCATCCAGTTTTGAGAATATAGTCACGAGAAAATCATGATGTACTCGGATTGTTTTGTACGCACTCTTGTGATTGTATCTGGTTCGCGAGCGATCGCGAGTTCAGCGTTCCAGAAACATCCATAATTTGCTACTGCTTTACTCCGTAAAAATACTAGCAAGATATGCTAAAAGGTTGTGACTGTCAGAAGAATGACCTCGGAAGCCGATATACCAGTCCGGACGTACCAAGTACAGCCTTGAATAACCTACATCGTACTTTGTGTGAAGGTAATGCTGCCTATCCATAAGAATTGAGCCATCCCAATTCAGGTTTGCAGGTGGTGCGGTATCTGCTACTACAAGATGGGTTGTGATGTGCTTTCCATACTTGGTGTTGATAATTTGACCAATTTCCACCAGTTGCTTGTAAGACTTGGAATTTGTCTGCTTCCCACTAAGCAAAAGCAGCGTCCAATGGGTTCCCTCAAACACCTCAAACAAGCGGATAGTCTGTTTATCTGAAAGTCTAACAATTAAAGCATCCGGTGCTCTTTCACCTGCGGCAGGTCCACTATTACCACTAAAATCAGCTGCAAGAGAACTGTCCTTGTAACCAACTTCGATTTCTTCTAGGGTGTTGCGGAAGCGGGTTTGCACCGATTCCATACGCATAATAAAAGGACCGAACACACGCGCAGTGTTTTGTAAAAGTTTGTTAGGATGTAGGATATTGCGGTAAGCCTTATCTGTTCCCTCCAATAGTGCTACGGCAACTGGATGTCGTTCGCTGTTATAACTGTCTAGCAGTTGGGGATGTGCTACTCCCTTGAGAACGTATGCCAGTTTCCACGCCAGATTGAAAGCATCTTGAATGCCAGTATTCATCCCTTGTCCGCCAATTGGGACATGTACATGACCCGCGTCTCCAGCAACAAAGACACGTCCTTCTCGAAAACGATCCGCCCTACGGTGGGAGGTGCGGTAACGCGCTAGCCACACTGGATCGTATAGTTCTGCATCGTTCCCTCCCAGTTTGTTTAATGCATCCTGAACTTCTTGTAAACTGGGGGCAGTGTCGTTGGTAGGATCGGGGTCTGGTAACGAGATGAAAACTCGAACGATATCATCTGGCATCTCAATCACCATCATGTAGCCTGCGCTTGTCAAGAATAGATAACTGACTCCCTTGGGTAGTGTCCAACGAATCTTCGCATCTGCTTGGATAAACTGCTCGTTTTCGTAGCGACCACCTTCAAAGCTGAGTCCGAGTTGCTTGCGGACTATACTGTGAGCGCCTTCGCAGCCAACAAGCCACTTGGCGCGGCTCTTTTCTTCCCGAACATCTGCATGACGCAAGTTAACTGTAACCCCGTCCCCATCCTGCTGAAATCCAGTAGTTTCCACCTGCCAATCTACTTTGACACCTAAATTATTAAGGTGCTGTTCCAGAATGTGTTCGGTTCGGTTTTGACCAATAATTACCGGGTGCGGATGGGGACTGTCGATTCCATCCAGCGTCCAATGACCGATATGCTTGCCGTAAGCGTGTAACTCGACTTGACGCAGGGGTTTACTCTCGGCTTTTACAGGGGCGATCGCTCCCATCGCTTCTAAAACTTCCTGCGTTCGTACATGTAGGATCAATGCTTTGGAAATGTTCTTGATACCTGAGTCTTTGTCTACAATACGACATCTAACACCGTAGCGTGTAAGCTCCGATGCCAGAGTCAACCCAACCGGACCCGCACCAACCACTAAGACATCTGATTCATGGGAGGTAAACTCTGGCATATTCTGTACCAAATTTAATTAATTGACAACTTGCAAAACTATTTTGCCATGAGGTATGTCTAGCTTCACTGTAAACAAGCACTTCCAGTCCACCATCCGAATGCATGCGTACTGCTTTCATTGTTACCATTTATAATTTTGTAAACAAGCACTTCCAGTCCACCATCCGAATGCATGCGTACTGCTTTCATTGTTACCATTTATAATTTAAATATAAATCTGATCTTCTCATGAATTACTACGTTATCTACGACGGAAATTGTAATCTCTGCGTTACAACCGTGCAAATGCTGGAAACCTTCGATCAAGGAAAAATGTTTCGCTATATATCCATGCAAGATGCTCAGACACTTTCCGATTGGGGAATTACACCCCAAGATTGTGAGTTGGGTATGATTTTGATTGATGCAGATGCCCCAGAAAAACGCTGGCAAGGTAGTGCAGCAGCTGAGGAAATAGGGCGATTATTACCTTTAGGCAGTGTATTTGTGGAAGCATATCGCGCTTTGCCTGGGGTAAAATGGGTAGGCGATCGCTTTTACGAACAAATCCGCGATCACCGCTACACCCTCTTTGGCAAGCGTTCTAGTACATATAAATCAGCTTACTGTGCTGATGGTAATTGCTAATGG
>CAZZYE010000402.1:0-6991 GCA_964658145.1 uncultured Stigonema sp. | reverse complement strand
TTTTCCTGTTAAGAGTTAAGAGTTAAGAGTTCCCGCCCCGAAGGGGCTTGGTAAAGATCTACTTGCAAAATTCCCAAAATTTTGGTATAACGACAGCCAACATAAGTTTGTTGACTCATGACCTCGCACACCTAGATCTGATAAATATTTACCGAATGACGCCAAGGCAGCGGTCTATAATGCTCGTCGTACCAAGTAATGAGTTTCTTTGCACAGTGATTCACGTTGACACTCCTACCCCTGAGTGCGATCGCATTCAAGCCGAATACGGGTTTACCCAGATCCCTTGCAAGTTTTGACTGATACAGCAACATCCTCGCAGATTCCTATTTGTTAGCAATCTGAACATTTTTACAACATAATCTCAAGGTAAATTCGTTGTATTGACAGTGAAGAGCTATCTGAATTACCGATTTTTTAAACACATTCTTGTTTGCTTAATCCCAATCATGGTCACAGCCTGCAGTTTCATCCCTACACAGGAAAGAGGCATGGCTCGTGAAAAAATCTTGAGGGGTGATAATTATGGACAGATGAGTGACCAAGGACGGTTACGCACCTACTATCTTTACACTCCCAAATCTTATCATCCAAACCGTCCGCTGCCGTTAGTTTTAGTGTTTCATGGGCATGGTGGTAGTGGTCGTTCAATTGCAAATACTTCTCGCTTCAATGAGTTGGCGGAGAAACTCGGGTTTATAGTCGTTTATCCAGACGGGATTGACCATGAATGGAGCTTTAGAAGTTATTCTCAAACAAGGGTGAATGATGTTTCATTTGTCGCGGCATTAATCAATCATCTTCAGCAAATCATCAGCATTGACAGTGGTCGAGTTTATACCACTGGCTTTTCTAAGGGTGGAATACTTAGCCAAGTTCTGGCTTGCGAGTTACCGAATAAAATTGCTGCTTTCGCATCAGTAGCGGGCGCTCTTCCAGTTCGACTCAAACCTATTTGCCAGCCTCGAACTCCTATATCGATGCTAATGATCAATGGTACAAATGATCTATCTGTACATTATAATGGTGATGACGACAGTCAACCGGGAGCGCTAATTTCTATTCCAGAAACGGTAAACTTTTGGCGATCGCACGATAAATGTCCCTCCAAGGCTCAAGTTAGACAGCTTCCTCACCCTAAGGAGAGCGATCGCTTCAAAGTAAAAATCTCTCGGTACTCAAATTGCAGTGGCGGATCAGAGGTCTTACTTACAACTGTAGTAGGCGGTGGACATTTATGGCCTGGTGGTGCTTCTAGTGATGTGACCATAAATAAGTTCAATACTAAGCTTGGCTTTAACGCAACTAAGACGATTTGGGACTTTTTTCAACGTCATCGTCTGCGTTAGTAAATTATTTCGTGACGTTTGTGTTTTAGAGGTAACTTATGCATCTCGGAACATGAACTTGTATGATATAATTTGTCCATAAAAAGGTGGAAACGCAGGATAATTAGGTTGGGATTTAAAATGTTTTTCCAACATTAACATCACTGCTAAAACGACATCCTCACGCCAGTGACGTGCTGCTACTTGTACGCCTATGGGTAAACCAGCACTTCCTTGTTCAATTTTATAGGCAGTACGTTCAATTGGGCTATTTCCTGGTTGTCGATCGCTTTCTTCGCCCGGAAGTACCCGTGTGGCGGCAACTACGCCTGCTGGCATTCCTAATAGGTTGTAGAGACTCGTGTATGTGGTATCATCATTGATAAAAAAGTAGATTTATCAGATTTTTTGTAAGTTTTTGCTAAGCTGTCGTGCATTTAACTTGCATGAAACGGGCGGGCAGGATGCCTACCCCACAAGAGTAGGGGCGAATGGCCGTTCGCCCCTACTTAATTTAGGTGTGCAATGGAAAAAAATGCTTGCTCAATCAATGTATCATATCATGTCCGGTTAATGACTTATCATTTAGGTCTGACCTCGAGAACGCCTTTGACTTGCGTCAAAGTCTCCCCTCCCCTATTAGGGGAGGGGTTGGGGGAGAGGTTCTTTATTATAAGTAATTAAGCGGACATGATATCAAAAATATAATATCAACTTATCGTTTGAACCAAAACCACGAAACTGTCAGAGGTTCGGTAATGCCGAAGAGACGAGCGATCGCAGGTTTTGCAGTAGGTTGATTTATTGAGCCACTCCCGATCGCTTCAAAACATACCCTAACCCACCGCATATTCCGTAAACTGTCGCATAAACGGCGACTGAAATCCCAGCACAATATCCTCCTTTGGAACCCCAGCTGCAACTAAATCTGCCGCAATATCATCCTCTGTGCCATTCCACTGAAGCCAAATCTTTCCACCCTTGATATCAATGTGGATTACACAGCTATGTACCCAATCTTGCCGATCCCAGCCTACATGTACAATTTGATAATGGTCACGCACAGGATCTAAAATCGTCTCAATCTCAATATCCCCATAAGCTTGCTTCTGCTTGCCATACGAAAGAAGCATCTGTTGCACAATTTGCCGATACTGGGCTAGTTTCTCCATTCGACAATCACCTCACGCTCTGCATCATAAATAATCATTTTCACCTGATTCTCCTCCACCATTGCCTTGGGAAAATCAAGTTGAAAAAATGTTTTGTCAGTTGTCAGAGGCACAGCTAAGTACAAAACACGCTCTGGATTTCGCCGCCTCAATGCTCCTCGATAGTTGATGAATTGCCCTAATGCTGTATGGAATTCCGAGATAGCAGACGACCTCTCTAGAAAGCTTTTGACCTCAACCGCAATTTTTTCACCTTCTCGTTCTGCCGCAATCAGCTTTTCTGCTGCCAAATCAATCGACATCTTCACACCACCCACACTGATAGAGAGCGGATCGTCAGTAATCTGCCAACCGTCCTTCTGTAAAGCTCTCTTGACAACTTCATGAAAGACATCTTTAGCAGACATGCTTATCAGTACTAATATTTCCTGCTTCTATGCTACCTTAAAGCATCATCATTTCTTCATGACCAGTGCATAAATTCTGCTAAAAGTATTGCTTCTAAGAGCGATCGCCAATCTGGGAAATATGGTCACAGATATTCTTGGGCAGTTACACACCACCTTTGATCGCCTTCTATTGCTGAAATAGGGATAATGGTTACCCAAGAAAATTCAGCGACGGTTCGCGAACAAACTTTTGTACGGTCGTCTCAAGCGATCGGATATTTCTGAACTAGTTGAAAGTCATTTTGTCAATGGACAACCGCTGAAACGGTGTGAGATTTAGAAACCGCTGAAAACAATTTAAGTGATAGTGACGCTTCCGAGTCCCATGTAGTATCTTTTGTTATAGGGTATGGTCTAATAACTTCTCACTCCTAAAATGCGCATCTTGCAAATTGTCCCCTCGATTTCCCTGATTTATGGTGGTCCTAGTCAGATGGTACTAGGTCTGGCTCCCGCATTGGCACACCAAGGAGTGAAAGTAACAGTTCTCACAACCGACAGTAATGGCGATATAGATCAAAAACCCTTAGATGTTCCTTTAAATCACCCAGTGGAACAAGATGGCTACCAAATAATTTACTTCCGTTGTGCCCCTTTTCGTCGCTACAAATTCTCTCTGGACTTACTAAAGTGGCTCAATCGTCACGCTCAGGAGTTTGACTTAGCCCATATTCATGCTTTATTCTCCCCTGTAAGTAGTGCCGCTGCGGCTGTGTGTCGTAGGCAAAAGCTGCCTTATATTTTGCGTCCATTGGGAACTCTTGATCCAGCTGATTTACGTAAAAAAAGGCAACTCAAACAGCTTTACGCCGCAATTTTGGAACGTCCAAATTTAGCTGGTGCAGCCGCAATTCACTTTACCAGTGCTCAGGAAGCGAAAATATCAGAACGATTTGGTGTATCGACACGAGATTTGGTGATTCCCTTGGGCGTGATCCCCCCGAAGGAAGAGACGTTCCGGCGGAACGTCTGTACGGGAGTTGGAAGGAGGCAGATGATGAGTCAGTTGGGGATACGGTCGGATGTGCCTTTGGTGCTATTTATGTCGCGGATTGACCCGAAAAAGGGTTTGAATTTGCTGATTCCAGCGTTAGAAAAGCTTTTAGGTCTTGGGTTAAATTTTCACTTTGTGTTGGCTGGGACGAATCCCCAAGATCCACATTATGAAGAAAAGATTAAATCTCAGATCCAGGCATCACCACTGCGATCGCACACTACTATTACTGGCTTTGTCACAGGTGAATTAAAGTCTACTCTATTACAAGCTGCTGACTTATTCATCTTACCGTCGTATTATGAAAACTTTGGTATTGCCGTAGCCGAGGCTATGGCATCCGGAGTAGCAGTTATAATATCAGACCAAGTGCATATTTGTCAAGAGGTAAGTGAGAGCGAATCGGGATGGGTAAGTCAATTAGATATAGCAGAAATCACCGATTTACTTTGCATAGCTTTACAAAATCCTTTAGAACGGCAGCGCCGGGGATTACGTGCCCAAGAATATGCATTGAAACATTACAGTTGGGATGCGATCGCCCGTCAAACCATCCATGCATATAATCAAATATTGTCTGGTCGGTGTTAGTTGTTGGTTGTTAGTTGTTTTTTCCCATCAACAATCAACTTTTCCCCAATCAACAGCCAAAGCCCAATCGGCAAACCGGAGTTTATGTGTTCGTGGCAAGATAGAATACATAAGATATTTTGACCATAGGGAATCTCATATGGCTCTTCATCTAGGTGATACAGTACCGAACTTTACGCAAGCCTCCACACATGGCGACATCAATTTTTTCGATTGGGCAAGCGACAGCTGGGTAGTGCTGTTCTCTCATCCCGCAGACTTTACACCTGTTTGCACGACTGAACTAGGGCAAGTTGCCAAGCTAAAGCCAGAATTTGACAAGCGTAATGTCAAAGCTATAGCCCTCAGCGTTGATGACGTTAACTCCCATAAAGGATGGGTGGGAGACATCGAGGAAACTCAGAACACCACCCTCAACTACCCGATTTTGGCAGACGCAGATCGTAAAGTTTCTGACCTTTACGACATGATCCACCCCAACGCCAACGCAGCGGTAACGGTGAGATCAGTCTTCATTATCGACCCTAACAAGAAACTGCGTCTAACCTTAACCTACCCTCCTAGCACGGGACGCAACTTTGATGAAATTCTGCGAGTGATTGATTCGCTGCAATTAACTGACAATTACAGCGTAGCGACACCAGCCGACTGGAAAGATGGTGAAGATTGCGTGATTGTCCCATCGCTGAAAGATCCAGAGGTGCTGAAGGAGAAATTCCCCAAAGGGTATGAGGAAATTAAGCCCTACCTGCGCATGACTCCACAACCCAACAAGTAAATCCCTAGCAACGGATGTTGTAGCGGATGTAGCGGATGTGGCAAATAAATTATCCGTTACATCCGTTATATCATCCGTTGCCAAATCTGTTGCTCGTCTTTGCGTAAGAATAAAAGATAAAAGCCAGTCGGCTAGGCAGGTTAATTATGTTTTCGTCTCCTATTGTGTTACTACTTCCGCCCACAATGGACATGACAGACGAGCAGTTTTTTGAGTTCTGTCAAGTTAACCGTGACTTACGCATTGAGCGCAGTAAATTTCGAGAAATATCAATTATGCCTCCTACTGGTGGAACCACAGGCAATCGTAGCTTTAGCATAGTGCAGCTAGGAATGTGGGCAGAACAGGATGGGACAGGTATTTGTTTTGACTCTAGCACCGGATTTACTCTATCAACAGGTGCAGACAGATCACCTGATGCCGCATGGATGAAACTGGAAAGATGGAATAGTTTATTAGAAGAAGAGCAAGAGAAATTCGTGCCACTTTGTCCGAATTTTGTAGTTGAACTCAGGTCACCTTCTGATAACCTCAAGCCTTTACAAGAAAAAATGGCAGAATACATGAGGGAGCCAGGAATACAGCTAGGCTGGTTGATTGACCGGAAAAACAGCAAAGTTTATGTTTATCGTCCCGGGTTACCAGAAGAATGTTTAGATAAACCAGCAACTGTCAGTGCCGATCCAGTTTTGCCAGGGTTTGTTTTGAATATGAGTAAGGTTTGGTAGCTTTGGCTGGATGTAGAAAAATTTAGGAAATTTCAGTATGCTTTCATCACCTATTATTTTGCAGATGCCCCCAGAGTTGCAAATGACAGACGAGCAGTTTTTTGAGTTCTGTCAAATTAACCGTGACTTACGTATTGAGCGGAATAAATTTGGAGAGATATCAATTATGTCGCCCACTGGCTCAGAAACAGGCAACCGAGAAGTTAACATCATAGGGCAACTGTGGGCATGGTCCGAAAAAGATGGTACAGGTTTAGCTTTTAGCTCTAGCACAGGATTTAAGCTATCAACAGGAGCAGAAAGGTCGCCTGACGCCGCATGGATGAAACTGGAAAGGTGGAATACTCTCTCACCAGAACAACAGCAAAAGTTTGCCCCCATTTGTCCAGATTTTGTGGTTGAACTGAGGTCGCCTTCTGACAATCTTAGACCGCTACAAGAAAAAATGGAAGAGTATATGAGGGAACCGGGAGTACAACTAGGCTGGTTGATTGACCGGAAAAACCGCAAAGTTTATGTTTATCGTCCCGGGTTACCAGAAGAATGTTTAGATAACCCAGTAACTGTCAGTGCCGATCCAGTTTTACCAGGGTTTATTTTGAATATGAGTAAGGTTTGGTAGCGTTGGCTGTATGTAGAAAAATTTAGGTTTTTTCAGTATGCTTTCATCACCTATTGTTTTGCAGATGCTGCCAGAGTTGCAAATGACAGACGAGCAGTTTTTTAAGTTCTGTCAAGTTAACCGCGACTTACGCATTGAGCGGAATAAATTTGGAGAGATATCAATTATGTCACCCACTGGTTCAGAGACAGGTAACCGGGATGCGAGAATAATTCAACAATTGATGAACTGGACAGATGAAGATGGAACTGGCATTGCTTTTTCTTCCAGTACTGGATTTAAGCTATCAACAGGAGCAGAAAGGTCGCCTGACGCCGCATGGATGAAAC
>CAZZYE010000401.1:0-7007 GCA_964658145.1 uncultured Stigonema sp. | reverse complement strand
CTCATCCCCCTCATCCCCCTCATCGCCGTCAACAGAACGGACAACTCATACAGAAGTACATAACCTATATGGCTTGACAATGGCGCAAGCTTCTGCTGAAGGTTTGCAGCGACTGCGCCCACATGAGCGTTCTTTCGTGCTGACTCGCTCTGGTTTTGCAGGAGTGCAGCGGTGGTCTTCGGTATGGATGGGTGATAATCAGTCCTTGTGGGATCATTTGGAAATGTCATTGCCGATGCTGTGCAACATGGGACTTTCTGGTGTAGCGTTTGTGGGTTGCGATATTGGTGGATTTGCTGGTAACGCGACGGCAGAATTATTTGCTCGGTGGATGCAGGTAGGGATGCTGTACCCTCTGATGCGTGGTCACTCAGCAATGAGTACAGCACGTCATGAGCCTTGGGTTTTTGGCGATCGCGTAGAGAAAATCTGTCAAGAATACATTAATTTGCGTTACCAGTTGCTGCCATACATTTACACCCTCTTTTGGGAAGCAGCGAATACAGGAGCGCCAATATTAAGACCATTACTCTACCATTTCCCCAACGATCCCAAAACTTACACGCTCTACGACCAAGTTTTGCTTGGTTCCTCACTCATGGCGGCACCAATTTACCGCCCTGGAATTGAGCATCGCGCTGTGTACTTACCCGCAGGTACTTGGTATGACTGGTGGAGTGGCTCTGTTTACTCGGGTCCAATCCATATTCTCGCTGATGCACCACTAGAACGAATGCCGCTTTATGTCCCTGCTGGTGCAATTATCCCCATGCAACCTGTAATGGAATATGTTGATGAACGTCCAATCGACCAGTTGAGGTTACGTGTTTTTCCTGGTAATGGTGAATATACTTTTTACGAAGACGACGGACATACATTTGAGTATCAGCAAAAATATTTTACTACCACTAAAATACGTGTATTTGCTGAGAATAAACAAACAGTTGTTGAAATTGAAGCGCGAGAGGGAGAATGGACACCACCGCCGCGTGAAGTGATTGTCCTCCTTGTCGGTGTTGGTGAGCAGCGCTTCCAAGACGATGGTAAACTACGTAGTTTAAAGTTCCAACAATAATCAATTGGCAGTGGTAATGGGTAATGGGAATTAAGCTTTGAGGTGGGGTTTAAATCTCTATCTAAAATAAAAATTACCTGTTGCCCGTTAAGAATTACCTTGTTAACTTTGCAACATAATCAACAAGCTAACCGCGCTTTTTTTGCTTGATGTTACTCGTTTTTCTTACATCTGATGATGCTCCAAGTGAACAATTGCTATTCTCTTCATCATTGCAAATTGTCCTATGAATATACGCCATTTTTTAGAAAAAAAATCTGTTGCCGAATTGCAAGCTGAGGCATCTACTGGGGAGACACTGCAACGTGCGCTGGGTGTGTTCGACCTAATTAGCCTTGGAATTGGCTGCACTATCGGAGCCGGAATTTTTGTCCTAACAGGCACAGCTGCCGCCCAGTATGCCGGACCCGCCATTACGATCTCTTTCATCTTGGCGGGGATTACTTGTGGATTTGCCGGACTCTGTTACGCCGAGTTTGCTTCCCTACTGCCTATAGCTGGGAGCGCTTACACTTACGCTTACGCCACTCTGGGCGAATTAGTTGCCTGGATCATTGGTTGGGACTTGCTGTTGGAATATGCCCTGGGAGCAGCAACAGTAGCCGTAGGCTGGTCCGGTTACGTGGTCAGCTTCTTGAAAGACTTGGGAATTGTACTGCCTGCAGCTTTTACAGCAGCAACTGGTACCCACGTAGTGCTAGCTGATGGCTCAACGACTCAAGCGGTGTTTAACGTCCCTGCTTTAGGAGCGATCGCGGTAATTACCCTGCTGCTAATTCTTGGCATCCGCGAATCTGCTAGATTCAACGGCATCATTGTTACTGTCAAATTAGCCGTGATTGTCGCCTTTCTAGCGTTTGGGGTTTGGCATATCAATTCTGCCAACTGGACACCCTTTATTCCACCCAACACCGGAAAATTTGGTGAGTTTGGTTTCAGTGGCATTCTCAGAGGTGCTGGAGTTATCTTCTTTGCCTACATCGGGTTTGATGCAGTTTCTACGGCGGCACAAGAAGCCAAGCGTCCCCAACGAGATATGCCCATCGCCATTATTGGTTCACTAACGATCTCTACCTTACTGTATATAGCAGTTGCAATGGTGTTGACTGGAATCGTGTCTTACAAGTCATTGAACGTAGCAGACCCAATCGCTATCGGGGTGAACGTGATTGGTCTGAGATGGCTGGCGTTCGTGGTAAAAATTGGAGCGATTTTAGGTCTGAGTTCGGTCATGCTGGTGCTGACCTACGGACAAACACGTATCCTCTACACTATCTCCCGCGATGGTTTACTACCACCCCTATTCAGTACCATCCATCCTCAGTTCCGAACTCCCCATCTTGCCACGTTGGTGCTTGGTGTATTTGTCAGTTTACTCGCCGGAAGCGTACCAATTTCCACCTTGAGCGAGCTGGTAAGTATTGGAACATTGTTTGCGTTTATTATCGTCTGTGCTGGTGTGCTTTACCTACGCTACACTCAGCCGAGTTTACCAAGACCCTTCCGCTGTCCACTCGTGCCGTTTGTGCCGCTTACGGGCATTCTCGTTTGCTTGTACTTGGTCGTTAGTCTACCCAGGGAAACTTGGTTGCGTCTGTTTGTCTGGCTAGGAGTGGGACTGCTGATTTATTTGTTCTACGGTCAGTCACATAGTCTGCTATTTAGGCAACGCAAAGCACAGCATAATACCCGTAGCTGAACCTAAACGTTGGGATGATTTTTTCTGTTGAATTCCCTTAGTAGACCGAAAACTTTTGCGATCGTTCTGGAGAACAGTTTGTCTAATTAGCTGTAGTATTCTATTGTGTAAAAATTATGCTTTAAGACAGACTCAAATTTTTAAACTAGGGGACTTGCTTTCTTGCAGTCAAATCTTGCCAACTGGGAGGCTTGACGGCTCTAATTTGGTAAATCATCGGTATCTGTTTTGTTCCAGGTAACCGATATTCCCAGTTTTAGCCTTGCCTGCAACCATCAGTATATTTACTGTTTGATCGTCAAAAGAGTAATTTAAGTGAAAACCCTGTTTTCGCAGTGGGTTAAATTTATTTAAATTAGAAGTAATATCACGTCCGGTAGTTGTCCTTTAATAAGTTTGTAGTGAGGACTTCAGTCCTAGCCGCGCTCTTAAGCAAGGACTGAAGTCCTTACTACAAACAAGTTTTATTATGGGCGATTGACCGGACATGATGTAAGTCTCAAAGTATTTTGATAAATTATACCGATTCTCTATGACGTTGTACGCTTATCTGACTCCCCTGTAGTCTCCCCACAAGCGGGGGACGGTGACAGTAGGGTGAAACATTAATATTTAGTTCAATTATTTTACATTGGAAGCTTAAACATAAATGACTTGTCAAACTAATTCATAATTACCCACCTGTGTACAGCCGGGAGGTAAGAGATGCGGATGATAAGTGAAAATTTTTTATAGAAGCTCAAGCTAGGGGCAAAGAACCTCAATTACAAATTATTCCCGTCAATACCTGACGCCAATTATGAGAGATAATCAACGCACGATTTTTATCATTGATAAGTCACTGGAAGACCGAACGGTTTATGGTCGATTCCTAGAGAGTAATAGCCAGTACATATATAAAATTGTGGAATTTGAATCGGGGCTAGAAGCGATCAAGTGTTGTCAACAGACGATGCCCGATTTGATTCTGTTAGATTTTTTCTTACCAGAAGTAAGCGGGCTAGAGTTCTTAGAAGAACTAAAACTGCAAACTGGCAGAAACCTTATTCCTGTGGTAGTGCTGTCTGGACAGGGGGATGAAACTACTGCAGTTCAGGCGATGAAAAGTGGTGCACAAGATTATCTGGTCAAGGGTAGGCTCACTAGTGAAGCTCTCAATCGTGCTTCCCATACTGTCATGGAGCGAGTGCGCTTGATGCTGCAGCTAGAACAGCAGCAGGAACAGCAACGGTTGATTGGGGCGATCGCCCTTCGCATTCGTCAATCTTTAAGCTTGGAAACCGTTCTCAATACGGCAGTGGATGAAGTCCGTAACTTTCTCAAGGCTGACCGAGTGCTTGTCTACCAGTTTCACCCAGACATGAGCGGCACAATGGTGGCGGAATCTGTCCTACCAGAATGCAAAACTTTCCTGAATACCCGACTTCAAGATACCTTCTTTTGTGAACATCCTACTCCAGAGTATCCCCAAGGCGAACAGTGTGTAATCCCCAATATTTATGAAGCTGGATTCTCTGAGTTTCATATCCAATGGCTGGAACAATTTCAGCATTTAGCGCATTTGATTGTCCCGATTGTTTCATCCTCATCAACTGGGCATCCAGAAGCTCTTCGCTCTTGGCTAAACGTTAATAACTCGGACCTTTGGGGTTTACTTATCGTTCACCAGTGTTCTGCCCCGCGCCAATGGCAGCAATCAGAAATAGATCTACTCGATCAACTTTCTGTGCAACTGGCGATCGCCATTCAACAGGCGGAACTCTACCAAAATTTACAAACCCTGAATGTACAGCTAGAAGCTAAAGTTCAAGAGCGCACAAACGAAATTGCTAAACGTCAGCAAATAGAAGATGAACTGCGGCAAAGCGAAGCAAAGTTTCGCCAACTGGCAGAGAACATCCGGCGATCGCTAGAAGAAAAAGAGATCCTGCTCAAAGAAATTCACCATCGAGTGAAAAACAACTTGCAAATTATCTCCAGCCTGCTACGAATGCAGTCCAGACGACCTTTAGACAAAGCGACTTTGATCCTGTTCCAAGAATCCCAAAATCGGGTGCAATCAATGGCACTGATTCACGAACAGCTTTACCAGTCGCCGGATCTTTCGCAAATCGATTTTGGCGAATACATCCGCAGTCTGACTGATAAGCTGTTCCGCTGCTACGGAGTTAAGCAGAGCATTGCTCTCAACATTGAAACCAATGGACTCAAGCTGATTCTTGATACTGCTATTCCCTGCGGACTCATGATCAACGAACTTGTCTCCAACTCCCTCAAGTACGCCTTTCCTAACGGAGACAAGGGCGAGATTGCCATTAGTCTTCAGTTAGCCACAGACAATACAGTGACGCTAACAGTTAGCGACAATGGTATCGGCATACCAGAAACTCTAGACTGGCAAAATAGCAACTCCCTCGGCTTGAGGATTGTAAGTAACCTGACCAAACAATTGAAAGGGAACATCTACCTTGATCGCGCTCACGGTACTACCTTTCAGATTATCTTTGTTGTTAATTTATGAAAATCTTAATTGTTGAAGACGAACAGCTAGTTGCTGATGACCTCAGAGAAACCCTAGAATATCTGGGATATAGTGTTGTAGCCCTAGTAGCATCGGGGGAAGATGCTATAAACAAGGTTGAATCGGTGCAGCCCGACCTAGTGTTAATGGATATCCGACTAGCAGGTGAAATGGACGGGATAGAAGCTTCTGTGGCGATCCAGTCTCGCTTTCAAGTGCCTGTAGTTTACCTGACTGCTAATGCTGACCGAGCCACCTTGGAACGAGTGAAAGCTACGCACCCCTTTGGCTACATCTTGAAGCCGTTTGATGAAAGGATACTTGCCACCACCATAGATATTGCCGTCTCCCGCCACCAAGCAGAGGTTCAGGCTCAAAAGGCTTTAGTTGCTGCCCAAGTCCAGAAGCAAGCCGCTGAATCCCAAACCCAACTAAAATCACAGTACTTGTGCATGGCAGCTCATGAGTTTAGTAATCCCTTGGCAGCAATCAAGCTGGGGACGGAAATCCTCAAACATTACGGCGATCAGATGCCCGAACAGAAAAAACAAAATCAAATCAAGCGCATCGAATCTGCCATGAACACCTTAACCCACTTGTTAGAAGAAATACTAACATTAGGGCAGGCTGATTTGGTCAAACTCCAATGCAATAGAGCACAAATGGATGTAGTCAGCTTCTGTCAAGAACTAGTTGCAGCCTTGCAGTTGGTTGCACCAGAGCAACACAGCTTGACCTTTTCCACAGAAGGCGAAGATCGTGCTGCTTGTCTCGATGAAAAACTCCTGTGGCATTTACTGAACAATCTGATTTCCAATGCAATCAAGTACTCACCGAATGGTGGTGTAGTATCACTCACCCTGTATTGGGAGAAAGATACGATTTGTTTTCGGGTACAAGACCAGGGAATTGGAATTCCCACCGAAGCCCAACCAAAGCTGTTTGAACCGTTCCTACGAGCAAGCAACGTCGGTAAAATTCCGGGTACAGGCTTGGGACTGGCGATCGTTAAGCAATGTGTCGAGTTGCATGAAGGTCAAATTAACGTTGAGAGTGCTGTTGGTCAGGGCACAACTTTTATCGTTAGGCTGCCAATTTGTTCATTCGCATGAGCCTTCAAGTTTTATATTTCCTTATTCTAGCTCCATTTCAACGTCGTCATCTTCAAGATCGTAAGGAATATCATCGACCTCTATCATCTCTGATATCTCTTCTACTTCATTTAGATGCTCAGTTTCTTGAGGTTCGCGCTCTATGAGGCGACCAGTTGACCTCAGCCATTCTAAGAGAAAAAACTCATTATTTGAACGAATCACAGCAGCTCGCTTCCAACGAGGTTCTTCACGCAAAGGACTATTAAGCATAAAAAAAACTTACTTTATATTGGGAAAAAACTAGAGTGACCCTACCCGATATCTATCGCTGAAAGCCATTAATAACAACCTTTTCAGCTTTTATTTCCGTCGCATGCACTAGTTTCGACTAGCTTCTAGCCAGGCACTACCACACCATTTCGATCACCGAACGCTCTCCCAAAACGCATATTTTAGTCTTTGTTAGTGAATAGTTCTTTAATTATAAATCAGCTTGACAAAAAAATATAGGTTTTAATAGAATTACGGTTTTTGCTTATAGGCATGGTTCAAAACACGATCGGGCGACAAATTCCTACGTACTATCTCCAAGTATTTAATCGGTTGTCATCGTGTCAC
>CAZZYE010000400.1:0-7008 GCA_964658145.1 uncultured Stigonema sp. | reverse complement strand
CCCTTTTTAAGGGGAGCCAGCGCGCATGAGGAGGGTTTCCCTCCGTAGGCGACTGCGTGGGTTGGGGGGATCAACGCTTTAACTGAACGGTATTGGCTTCAAGAAACCCAGCCTGACTATTTTCGGTGTGGTGGTTCCAAGCGCCTATTAACAATTCCCAGATGTAACGGCTGTTCTCACAAGGCGTCGCCAACCCTCACCTGGCTTTCTTTAAGTAACTTTATGAAAACCCTCTAGAATACAAAAGACTACATTTTGAACACACTGGCATTAGACCGCAGTTATCAATTGTGTGTCTAACCTCTGTAAATTTACTGCCATGCCAAACATCATGAACACTGTCGCTTTTCAGATCCCCAACTGAAAATTCCGGGTAGAATTTACAGGAAATGACCTCACCATTAGGAAAAATGTCCATACGAGTTTTGATCGCTAAACATTTCGTTTTATTTTGAGCAGGTTTATCACTCCCCAAAATAAACTCTTTGAGTTCATCTATATCCAATGCTGGATTATAACGTAATTTAATCTTCCATTTTCTCTGATTAACTCGATTCAGTTCATCAATTAATGCATCAACAGCATTTGGATTCAGCCCGTATTTATAAGCGTGCCAACTAGGCCTGGTATCCTCGTCAGTACACAGCGAATTCAAATTCATTTGAAAATACTTATCCATTTTTACTGAAGTTTCTTTAGATAAGTACCAGAGGAAACTTAAATAAACTGTATCAACTTTTTTTTGTTCAAATAATTCCATAAATTCATATAATCTACCAATCATTTTTTCGGTAATTACACAATTTAAGGAAATTTCTCCCTTGTATTTACCTTCTTTTCTCTGAGCTAATAATAAATCAATTCCTCGAAGCGTTTTTTCATAATTTCCTTTTCCTCTGATAGAGTCATGCTCCTCCTTAAAACCCTCAACAGCAACATACATTTCCAGGTGGTCTGATATTTTTAATAAAGATGGTAATTTTTTTTCTATTTCAATACCGTTAGTACAAATAGATGTCCATCGTGGGTCTTTTTCTAGTAAATCAACTAATCTATCCCAGTCTCTGTAAATCAGAGGTTCTCCGCCCCATAAGAAAATATTTGATTTTAACTCATGTGTTGAAGCGAAAACTTTCTCAATAACAGAAAAATCTAAATCTCTATTTTGTTCTGTTTGATCGAGATCGTGATGGTGACCGTCTTCATTCCATTGATAACAATGCTTGCATCTTAAATTACAGCGATTAGTCAATTTAAAAGCGACTTCCTCCGGCAATGTTCTCACATAATGTTCATCTATTTTTTGCTCTCTTTGCGCTGCTAAAAAATTAGGCATTATCCTTTTCATTTTTTCAAAGGCAACCCGATCCAGCTTGATATCTGACTTAGGTTTCATATTTTCCTTTCCTTTGATGTCCTTAATAGTATTTTTTTGAATAGGAAAAACATTGAAAAAGTGTGTTTGTATTTTTTCAATGTCTGTCAGTTTCTATGAAATGCTCTAGTTAATACTTTTTTATTTAATATCACTCTTTGTACAATAAAGGATTTTTACAATATAAAGAGCAAAAAAAAAATTTTTTACATAATCTTTATATCCCACCTTCCGCACCTAAGACTGTCACATAGAATAATTACTTGTAAAAAATATTTATTTAAGTAATTAATTATACTTTATTCCAAAAAAGGTAGCTATGCCAATACGGTTCGGAGAAGATAATCTACACACCAATAACTTCTGTAGAGACGCGCTCATAATTAACATTTGGATTTTTTATACAAAAGCAATCCGCAGATAATCTCAGGATATTTACTTACAATAGTGCTTAAACTTACAAAATCTTCATATACAGCTAGTTGTGCGCTTTTTATGAAAACGCATCTCTACTTTTCCACTGTGAGGATAATAATCAAGGTTGTGGGTCAATACGGTTTGATAGTACCGTATCTGGTTACACTATATGAAAAGCTAGTGGATAAGTAACCTTCCCCCTGTACCTTCCCTGATAGTTTTGCAGTGGTTTCACCGTGAAGACATCATCTGACACTGAGGTGTGCCAAACACTTCCAGAATAAAATACAATACGGTTCAGTTAAGGCTTGATCCCCCCTAGCCCCCCTTAAAAAGGGGGGAATAAGAACAAAACTCGGTTTTATTAGCCCCCCTTTTTAAGGGGGGTTGGGGGGATCTTCGAGGAGTGACGCTTCTAACTGAACCGTATTGGAATAAAATCCCCTTCTCTGCACTCTCTGCACCTCTGTGGTTCGATAAAAAGGTGGGCAATACCACCCTATTTTTTTAATGTGTAATGGAGTTGCAATCAATTTGTTAACCGTAATTATCTAAATTTTGGCATCTAGGAATTTCAATTACAAATTCTGTACCTTGACCCACTTCGCTAAAACAGTACAGTTGACCGCCATGTTTTTCAATAACAATCTGATAACTAATAGATAGACCTAAACCCGTACCAATACCAACAGCTTTAGTAGTAAAGAATGGGTCAAATAAGCGTTTTTTGACTTCTGGTGTCATTCCTAAACCATTATCAGCAATGCGAATGGCAATATGATTATTTTCTAAAACTTGCGTGGAAATCTGAATACGGGGAGACAAGGGAGACAAGGGAGAGGGATTGCATCCTTGTCCTCCTTGTCCTCCCCTAGTCCCCACTCCCTCTTCTAGAGCATCAATAGCATTAGCAAGCAAATTCATAAACACTTGGTTTAGCTGTCCCGCGTAGCATTCTACTAGTGGTAAGTTGCCATAGTTTTTAATGACTTCAATTTCCGGATAATCTGGTTTAGTTTTGAGGCGATTTTGGAGAATCATTAGTGTACTGTCGATCCCCTCATGAATATCTACTTCCTTCATCTCGGCTTCGTCGTGACGGGAGAAGCTTCGTAATGACCGAACAATTCCTCGGATGCGATCTGATCCTACCTTCATAGAAGACAGCAGGTTTGGCAAGTCTGAAACTAAGAAATCTAAATCTATGGCGTCAATTTCCTCTGTAATTTCTGGTGTAGGTTGGGGATATGCTTGCTGATAGAGTTTTAGTAAGCCTAGTATGTCCTTAATATATTCGTTGGCGTGAGCTAAGTTGCCATAAATGAAGTTAACGGGGTTGTTAATTTCGTGTGCCACACCAGCAACAAGCTGCCCCAAACTAGACATTTTTTCACTTTGCACCAACTGGGTTTGCGTTCTGTTAAGTTCTTCGAGAGTTTGTTCGAGTTGCTGTGCCTGTTTTTGGGCAGTGATAGCAGTGTGGTGTGTTTGGGCATAAAGTTCAGCTTGGTTAATAGCAATGGCAAGCTGATCAACTACTGCTTGCAGCAATTCCACTTCACTCTCAGTCCAAGGACGAGGGCTAGTACACTGAGCACAGACAATCACACCAATGTCGCCAGAGAGAGTTTTAATCGGTAGCACAATTTCCGATTGGTATCCTAAAGATTGCATCAACTGCCGATGGATTGGTTCACTAAAACTTGCCACATCATCTATTTGCAGTATTTCTTGCTTTAAAAGCTGCTGAGTCACAGGTCCAACCACAGTAGCAGGGTAACAACCCAGTAAACTTGGCAAATCCGAATTTTTTGCTTCCTTGATGATTTCCCAAGTCGGTGGTTCGGCATCCGGTTTATACCAACTGAAGCAACAGCGATCGATCTGTAATAATTGCTGAATTTCCAGGATTGTTGTTTCCACTACTGTATCTAAATTGAGGGAGTGACGGATTTGACTAGCTAACCTGTTGAGCAGTTGTTCTCGCTGTGCTAGTTCTCGATACCGTGCTTCTGATTGCCGTAGTGCTTCTTCAGCTTGTTTGCGTTCTGTAATGTCCATCATCACACCATCCCAGACAAGATCACCGTTTGCCTGCAATTCTAGTCGGGATTGTGCTTGCACCCACTTCCGGTTCGCTGAAGGGGTGATGATGCGATATTGGTGGTTGAAAGGCTGTAAAGTTTTGGCTGAAACCAATATCGACTGCTCAAACTCGCTGTAGTCATCTGGATGCATGAGGTTAAAGAGAGCAGCAATATCAAGCTGAATTTCCTCTGGTTCTAATTCAAACAATTCACGACAACCAGGACTGATGTAGGAAAAATACTGAGTGCCATCTGGACGCCGCACAAATTGATAGATCATTCCCGGTACGTTGGCAGCAAGCTTTTGTAACCGCGCCTCGCTTGCCTTTAATGTCTCTTGGGTACGCTTGGATTCAGTAATCACCTTAGTGAACAAGACAATACCCCCAATTTCACCGTTGTCATCATACCAAGGACGACTCTCCCATTTCACCCACTCAACTGAACCATCGACTCGGACAAAGCTATCAGCATCATTACTCTCTACAGCACCAGCTAAACAACGCTGGTGAATTGCCTTCCACTTTTCGGCAGTTTGGGGAAATACGTCATAATGGCAACGACCAATCAAACTTTGCTGATTGACTCCGTAGTCTGTTAACCACCTGCGGGTGGTGGCAATGTATCGCATTTCGCGGTCAAACAGGGCAACAGCGACGGGTGTATGTTCCAAAAACAGTCGGAATTGTGAATTATTTGGCAAGTGCATAGATTAGCTGGAAGAGGCTTGAGGCAAGCTTAAACATAGCTTGCGATCGCAGTGCTACTCAAGAGTGAAATATAGCAATGCCTGTAATGTAACTAGCCTCCTGTTACTTCAGCTTCCGAGTTTTCTCTTAATTTTGAGAGCTAGTAATTAAAAAATATTAATAATTATAAATATTTTGACATTAATGCAAAAAAAAAAGGTTCCGCCTGCGGATCAATTCCCAGGCTTATAGCGCAAGTCCGTGAAACGGACTGAATGCGCGCTATGAAGCTGAGGGTTAAACCTCAGGCAGACAATTACCTATCAAGTAATTTTGCACAATCTGTAAAATGTGTTCTGCTGCATGACCATCCCCAAAGGGATTAATTGCGTTTGCCATTGCTTCATATGCGGTTGGGTTACTTAATAATTCGGCAGCGGTAGCAACTATTTTCTCTGGTTGTGTTCCCACCAATTTGGCTGTACCCGCAGTCACTGCTTCTGGTCTTTCGGTAGTTTCTCTAAGAACCAGCACTGGTTTTCCTAAACTAGGTGCTTCTTCCTGTAAACCTCCAGAATCCGTAAGCAAAAGATGCGATCGCATAATCGCCCCTACCAATTCCGCATAATCCAAAGGTTCTGTTAAGAAAATCCGGGGATGATTCCCTAAAAGTGCCTGTAACGGTTCTCGCACTGTGGGATTGCGGTGCAATGGCAACAGTAATGCTGTATCAGGAAACTTATCTAGTATCTGTAAAAATCCTTCGGCAATATCTTGTAGTGGCTGTCCCCAATTCTCACGGCGATGAACTGTTGCAAGCATTACGCGATATTTTTCCCATTCCAACCCTGGGATATTACAGCTAGGAATGCGAACCGCAACACTTAACAGCGCATCAATCACCGTGTTACCCGTCAGGTGGATTTCACCCAAAACACCAGAACGTTGGAGGTTTTCACAAGCTTTGGGGGTTGGCGCAAAGTGCAACTGAGTGAGTTGAGAAATTAGTCGCCGATTAGCTTCTTCTGGGTAAGGATTGAATAATTCATCAGTTCTTAAGCCTGCTTCTACATGCCCTACAGGTATTTTTTGGTAAAACGCTGCCAAAGTTGCAGCAAACGCCGTTGTGGTATCTCCCTGCACTAACACTAAATCTGGCTTGCCCTCCTGAAATAATCTTTCCAAACCTTGTAAGCTGAGACAAGTAATATCACTTAGAGATTGGTTTGGTTGCATAATTTCCAAGTCGCGATCTGCTTTCAGCTTAAACAGCTGCATCACTTGCTGAACCATCTCCCGATGTTGTCCAGTCAAAATAACTTGCAACTCAAACAAGAGCGATCGTTGGAACACTTGAATGACCGGAGCCAGTTTAATTGCTTCCGGTCGAGTACCTAAAATAATGTAAACTCGTTTGGTCATTAGTCAATAGTCAATAGTTATTAGTTAATGATTATAAACCTTAAAATTTAATGATTTGACAACTAACAACTGTACGGCCCTTTGCAGGAACACCCCTACTAACAACTAACAACTGTACGGGCGAACGGCAGGAGCGCCCCTACTAACAACTATGCATAAAAAACCCGGCTTAACCGGGCAGATGTACTGTTTGTCGAATCAAGCAATGATGGTTACAACTTATCAATTTCACAAGTTAAGGGGCAAGCAGCAAAAACGCTAGTATGCATTTTGTCTGTTTCTCCGTGCAGCCAACTTAACCATTGGACTTGCTGCGGGTGAACACCCTTAAGAGTTAACATACCTGCAGCGAAAATAACCGCCATTACATTGAACATAATTAAACTACCTGCTACAAGCAAAACAGCACTAACAGGCATCACAGATTGCAGAACAACCGACAACAAACACCCGACCGTAGCCATCAAGACAACTAAAGGAAAACCGACAACCAGCAAGCATACTGCCAGGGTGAACGTCCAGATCAAAAAGCTTTTAACCATCAACAAAGAGTCGGTCTTGCTTAAATTAGACGTTTGAGACAAAGCCATGACTTTTCCTCGAAAATTTAGAACAAAAATTAGAGCGGGATCAACATTTAGTGATGTTCAGTATATAAAAACTAAATAATAGAATGAGCGTTTATTCATTAAACTTTACAGTTAATTTTTAGTAATTATGAATCAAAGGCTATTTGTCCATCTAGTAAAAAACCTATTTTTAGCATCTATCTTCAGACTGATAAGCCAAGAAGCATTATTCTTTAAGGTAAATTTCAGGGAGTTTGCTCCCTAGTGTGGTTAATATTTCTTATAAAAATGAGTGCCGATTCTCATAATTCATCCAAGGGGCTGAACAAAAAATTATAGGTTAACGCTCTTGTAAATTATCTGAGCGGCAAGCGTATTGGGTTATAAGACAATACGCTTGGTGTTAAGGCTTTGATCTGAACTAACCCCCCTTAAAAAGGGGGGAATAA
>CAZZYE010000399.1:2588-7010 GCA_964658145.1 uncultured Stigonema sp. | reverse complement strand
CGGGAAACCCGCCTTCAGGGCTGGACTCACCGTAGGGGCGCGGTTTTCGCGCCCTTACCATGTGATCAATTCTACTTCCAACCCAACACCTTTGCGGCTTGGGTATGCAGTTGCCCATATAGAAGCATATAGCGATCGTTGTTCTGTTGTACTAAGATAACGGGTGAAATTTGACCTTAACTCGACATCCCCTACAATTAACCAGTCACAGGTCAGGTTCGGAACTTGGGAAAAGATCTTTGACTACTCCTAGAAATCTTTGCACTGTTGGAGATGTGTTATGTCGTTGCCAAATCATATTGATCGCCACCTCTGGTGTTGGTTCTTGTAAAGCTTTGTAAACTACTTTAGTTCGCTGAAGGTGTTGAAGCGAAGCTGGCACAATTGCAACGCCCATTTCAGCTGCAACTAGACTCACTATCGTTTGCATCTCTCTCGCTTCTTGAGCCACTGTTGGACTAAAGCCAGCCTGTTGGCAGAGACTAATGATAGCGTCGTAAAGTCCTGGACCGAGTGTCCGGGAAAACAAGATAAAAGGTTCACAGCAGAGCGACGCAACAGACACTTTAGGTTGATTTGCGAGCGGATGTCCCTCTGGCAATGCCAGCACCAACATCTCTCGAAAAATGGTTTCTGTGCTAAATAGGGTTTCCTCAACAGGAGGTCGAAGCAACCCGACATCGATTCGCCTTGTTTGCAGCCATTTCAGTTGTTGATCGGTTGTCAATTCATGTAATTCCAAAGTCACACCTGGAACGCACCTGCGGAAAGTGCGTAGAATTTCAGGCAGGACGTTATACGCTGCAGAACTGACAAAGCCAATGACAAGTTGCCCCATTTCACCGCGACTGCTTTGTCGCCCCATTTGGATTGCCTGCTCAAGTTGTTTGAGAATTCGTTGAGTTTCGTCTAAAAATACCTGTCCTGCTTCTGTTAACTGCACCGTTCGTTTAGTGCGATAAAACAGATCAAAGCCAAGTTCTGTCTCTAGTTGACGGATTTGTTGACTCAAAGGTGGTTGGGCAATGTGCAATCGCTCTGCTGCCCGTCCAAAATGTAGCTCTTCTGCTAATGTGACAAAGTAGCGCAGGTGTCGCAGTTCCATGCGGTTAACTAACTAATATCTTTTAAATATTACTCTGAAGTGAAAAATATATTGGACAATCATCTGTAGATTGTTTACTGTAATGACTGAACTGCCATTTAGGTAGTGGTTGCAAGTCAAGACAGGTAATTAACCCTGCGAACACTAGAGATTTTTTTATGCCAGAGAATCAGTGGAATACTGCGCTTTACGAGAGCAAACATGCTTTTGTTTGGCAATACGGAGAAGAATTGCTGAAATTGTTGTCTCCACAACCAGGAGAGCGCATCCTTGATCTCGGTTGTGGTACGGGACAATTAACGGAAAAAATTGCCACTGCTGGGGCTGTGGTGATGGGAATTGACGCCGATCTTCTCATGATTGAAAAAGCAAAACACAACTATCCTCAGGTACAATTTGCGGTTGCTGATGCACAGAACTTCCAAGTAGAACAACCGTTTGATGCTGTTTTTTCCAACGCGGTTCTGCATTGGATTCCAGAATGTAATGCCGTTATCCGCTGTATTCACCAAGCCCTTAAGCCTAGAGGTCGTTTTGTTGCAGAATTTGGTGGCAAAGGATGTGTGTTGGCGATTACCAAAGCGCTTCATGGTGTGCTGGAAGAAATGGGCTACAAATCGTCTGAAACCCAGATTCGCTGGTATTTTCCTAGCATTGGCGACTACGCGACTCGCTTAGAGTCACATGGATTTGAAGTGAGCTATGCCGTTCTATTTGACCGTCCAACACCTTTGTCAGATGGAGATGTCGGTCTAGCGAATTGGATTCAGATGTTTGCCAATCGGTTTTTGGCGTCCGTGTCTGCTGAACAAAAAACCCATGTGATTCAAGCTGTTGAGCATCGTTTGAAACCAACGCTGTATGAAGATGGAACTTGGATAGCGGACTACCGCAGAATCCGTGTGGTAGCAATTAAAGCGTAGGTGTTAGTCCAATATATAGGCACAGATCGCAACCTAAGGTCGATTTCAGTGACTGTAACGGTTTCTTAACTGGCATTTCTTGGTAACAGTGGCTACAACGCCAGTAAATTCCTCACTAATGCCGACCTACTTACATTGTAAGGGCGGGGTTACCCCGCCCCTACTTGAATATTTCTGTCAATGCGTAATTCCTAACATTTTCTCTTTGAGCTATTACAGTTTTGCTTTTATACTGAGGTCATTAAGATTAATCACTGATTCTTTAAATTAAGTCAAATTTATTAAATTTAAATACAATAATATAACTTATGAGTGATGAATCTGTTGAAAGTAATTATAAAATGAAACTTGTTTAAATACGTAACGCCTGAGTTCCTTCAGTAGCCCGGTACAACCCAGGCTTAATCCGCTTGCCAGAATTTGACATCTTTGTGACAGGTGGGTTTCCACACTCGTTGCGAAATTTTTATGAACTAAAGAGTCTTTAGGTACAGCGGGGTGACATTAAATGAGAATTTTACTGATTGAGGATGACGAATGTATTGCCAAAACCTTGGAAAGTGTTCTGGTAAATCAACACTATGTCGTCGATGTTGCTGGTGACAGTTTAATTGGTTGGGAACTCGTGGAAGCTTTCACCTATGACTTAATTTTGCTGGATGTCATTCTACCTAAACAGGACGGCATTAAGTTTTGTCAGAAGTTGCGTTCCCATAAATATCAAACCCCTGTTCTGCTACTAACAGCTAAAAACTCCAGTACTGATAAAGTGATAGGTTTAGATGCAGGGGCAGATGACTATGTTGTTAAACCTTTTGAAATCGCAGAATTATTAGCTCGGGTTCGGGTTTTACTGCGTCGGCATTCACCTATACAAGCAGTTCTAGAATGGGAGAACCTGCATCTTGACCTTGGTAGCTGTGAAGTAAAGTATAACGGTCATTTACTGAATCTGACTCCTAAGGAGTATCGTTTATTAGAGCTTTTCCTTCGTAACACCCATCTTGTCTTTAGCCGCAGCAAAATTATCGACCACCTTTGGTCTGCGGAAGAAGCACCTAAAGAGGATACAGTTACAGCACATATTAAGGGTTTGCGGTACAAACTGGCGCAAGCAGGGGCAAGAGCTAATTTTATTGAAACAGTTTATGGTCTAGGTTATCGCTTAAAGATACCTGCATCTCCTTGTAGAGACGCGGCCGGTCGCGTCTCTACATCGCTACCGGAGACAAAGCAAAGCATGAGAACGCAGCAGACGAAAGCAGCATTAACTCAACTGTGGGGGAAGGTCAAAGCACAAAGCAGCGACAAAGTAGCAGTATTGGAGCAAGCCTCTACAGCATTGCTCTTGAACAACTTGGAGTCAGAACTAAGACAAAAAGCGCAACAAGCAGCACACAAGCTGGCTGGGTCGTTGGGCATTTTTGGTTTTGCTCTTGGTTCAACTCAGGCGAGGGAGATCGAGCAGATTTTGCAATCAAGAGTCATCTTAGACCAGAGTCAGGCATTTTATTTACGCGATCTGGTATTATCCCTTCGGCAGGAACTAGAGGAGCCTGCGTTTAGACAAGCTAACAAAATCATGCCAAATTATGCCTCTGGTGTGATGCTAGTGGTTGATGATGATGAACTAGCGCAGCGCATAGTTGGGTCGGCGCTATTGTCGGGAATACAGATAGAACTAGTACCAAACCTATTGGTAGCAGCATCCGCATTAGCTAAGCCCATGGTTGATGTAGTGTTGCTTAGTCTTTCCCTGGCTTCTTTAACGGAAGACAACTTAACTGCCCTAGCAGAACTAACTAACCGCACACAACCGATACCAGTGCTACTATGCACGGCTAATCATAGTTTAGCCGACCGAGTAAAACTATCTCGATTGGTCGCTCATGCATTTTTAGAGAAATCACTCAGCCCAGAGCAGTTGCTAGCAGTCGTATCCATTCTGAAACAAAGTCGTTCTCGTGAAGCCAAAGTTATGGTGGTCGATGACGATCCAGAAGTGTTAGGCGCTATGCAGGCATTACTAGAACCTTGGGGGCTTCAACTGACCACCCTAGATCAGCCACTATATTTCTGGCATATTTTGGAAGAATTTTCTCCAGATTTACTGATTCTTGACCTAGAAATGCCGCATATCAACGGTATTAAACTGTGCGAAATAGTGCGAAATGAACCCCGTTGGAGTCGATTACCGATCCTGTTTCTCACAGCTCATACTGATACTAGTAACGTGCAGCAAGTATATACTGCAGGTGCTGATGATTGTCTAAGCAAGTCTATTGTAGGACCAGAACTTGTGACTCACATACTCAAGCGCTTAGAGCGAATGCGACTGTTTCAAAGTATTAGTCAATGTTAGTTGTTACAAAAAAAGGGAACAGGGAACAGGGA
>CAZZYE010000399.1:0-2578 GCA_964658145.1 uncultured Stigonema sp. | reverse complement strand
AATGAAAAAAAATGTGCGTTGTGGGTTTAGAGCCGCACTTTTAAAAAAGATGTTTTTCGTTCTGGCGCTTCGGCTCATAAAAACGGCGTCCAAGTTTCAATCCCACTGATGGGTGCCGTAGGATGCACTGTTAAGAGTTCCCTGTTCCCTGTTCCCTCTGAATATTAGCAATTAGCAATTTCCCAATATAAATATGCATTCTAATAATTTACATTTGAAAGCGTCAGAAGGATCTACTGTGGCAGGTGAAAAGCAGCTTGCTTCCCTCGAAGTTCTACTGCATCGAATGATGAATCGTATCCGGCAATCTCTAGAATTGCCCGCAATCCTTGCCGGAACTGTTGCAGAAGTCCGAGCATTCTTGGAGACAGACCGTGTTAAAGTGTATCGATTTGATGCGGATGGCAGTGGGGAGGTTGTTTCAGAATCAGTTGATGAAAAACGCTTGCCATCTTTGCTAGGGCAACACTTTCCTGCCGACGATATTCCATTGGTAGCACGTGAGTTATTTCTAAAAGCACGTCAGCGTTCAATTGTGGATATAACTGCGCAGCAAATTGGGTTGAGTCCATTAGATTGTCCAGAAACCGGAGAGTCAATAGCCGCAGATCAGATCCAGTTTCGCCCTGTAGATCCCTGTCATGTGGAATATCTCAGATCAATGAGAGTGCAGTCTTCTCTGGTAGTGCCGATTTTGCATCGCGATCAATTATGGGGGTTGATGGTATCCCATCACAGTTTGCCGCGACAAGTGACACAGAGGGAATTACAACTGGTGCAGTTGGTTGCAGATCAGTTGTCGATCGCGATCGCTCAGTCTACTCTACTCGAACACACCCGTGCGCAAGCAGCACACGAAGCCACGATTAACCGTGTGGCGAAGTTGCTGCACTCCATGACTGAGATGCAGTTGCAACAAGCGCTCTCGTTGAGTGTATCTGCTCTAGGGGGAGTGGGTGGCAGAGTTTACATCAAAAACCAGAACCTAGGTGAGTCAGATCAACTGTTCACTTGTGGAAACCAGCCGATTCTACCTAGTTTGTGGGCAGATAAGGGAGTCATTGAACAGCATCCCAGTTGGCAACAGTGGTTACACCGACATGCAACGTTCGGTGAGGGTCAAGCCTGGGTAATCGATGATTTACGTCAAGTAGCACTGCCTTCATACCTGGAGAATGCGTTTTCCAGCACTGAGATTCGTAGCTTGCTGATTATTGGCTTGCAGTATCGACAACAAATGTTGGGTTACTTAAGTATTTTTCGGCATGCAATTGATGTAGAAACTCTCTGGGCACGACGGGTTAACCGCGACGATGCGCGACAGCTACGCCCCATACAATCTTTTGAGACATGGCGAGAGTTAAAGCAGGGACAAGCCCAAGAATGGACAAGCGCAGAAATTGAACTAGCATTAGCTTTTGGTAGCCACTTTGCTATGGCAATTCATCAATATGAACTGTATCAGACAGTCCACGCTCTCAATGTTAATTTAGCGCAGGACATCCAAGAGCGCAAGCAGGCAGAGGTAAAAATCTGTGCGCTGAATGCCGAACTAGAGCAGCGGGTACTCGATAGAACAGCAGAATTGCAGCATACTAATGCAGAATTGGTGCGGGAAATTAGCGATCGCAAGCAAGCACAAGCCTCTGTGAAACGCCTCGGTAGGCAAAATGAGTTAATTTTGAACTCTGCAGGTGAAGGAATTTACGGTTTAGACTCTCAGGGAAAAATTACCTTTGTCAATCCAGCAGCAGCGAGAATGTTGGGGTATCAGGTGGAAGAACTGACTAGTTCAATTCCCAATAGAAATTTAGATTCCCGCCCCATTTACATTTTACCCGAATGTCCAAATGGATCTGATGAACAATTTATGCACGCGATCGTGAACCACTCAAAGTCAGATGGAACCCCCTACTCTTGGGCAGAAAATCCCATATGTGCCACCCTAGAAACCGGGGCAGTACAATATATTACCAACGACATATTTTACCGTCGGGATGGATCGAAATTCCCTGTAGAGTATGTGTCAACGCCAATTCAAGAACAAGGCACGATTGTGGGTGCAGTTGTTATATTTAAAGACATTACCGAGCGACAGATCATCGAGCGGATGAAGGATGAGTTTGTCTCAGTTGTCAGCCATGAACTGCGGACACCCTTGACCTCAATTCGCAGCGCCTTAGGTTTACTAGCGCGTGGTTCCTTAAACAATCAACCGCAAAAAAGTCAGCGCATGCTGGAAATTGCCTTCGATAACACTAACCGTTTGGTACGTCTGATCAACGACATACTTGATCTTGAGCGCATAAATTCTGGCAAAGTAACAATGCAGAAACAGACATCCAATGTTGCTGACTTGATGACTCAGGCAGCAGATGAAATGCGGGCAATGGCTGAGAAAGCAGACATTAGCCTCTGTGCGATCCCAGTATCAATTGAGCTATGGGCAGATCCAGATCGGGTTGTTCAGACATTCACCAACTTACTTAGTAACGCAATTAAATTTTCGCCTCCTGGTAGTACTGTTTGGTTAAGCGCAGAAATTTTAGAGGACAAGGGAGTGGGGGGAGATAGGGAG
>CAZZYE010000398.1:4827-7012 GCA_964658145.1 uncultured Stigonema sp. | reverse complement strand
CCCTCCTCATGCGCGCTGGCTCCCCCACTCCCCACTCCCCACTCCCAATTACCTACTGAGGTATCGTTAGGAATATCTAATATCCAGTCCGTTTGATTACCCACAATTGCCATAAAACCCCTACCCGCGTTGTCGGGGTAGGGGTGTGACTATTGGTGTCAACTTAAGGTCAAACCCTTGACGCGCACCAACCGACGCTCGTTTTCTCGTGACCACGCTCTGCGTGGGAATGTATTCCGGGGGGCTGCTGCGTTATAATATTGAATCAATTTAAATACTTGTACTATTGCCTAGATTGGCAATGGGTAATGGGAATTAATTTTTTCCCAATTACCAATTACCAATCAGCAGTTTGTTCAAACGTCATCAAAATTCCTAGAATCAGGCTCTTCATTTGACCGCTCAATCGGTTTATATTCCACATATTCACCTGGTATAACGTCATCATTCTCCCGTGGTGGTCGGGAAGCAGAATCGCTAGGTGGACGACGTCTTTTTTGTCTTGGAGTGATATCCTCGTCACTACTTTCGGGACGGATAGATCCATTACTACCCCGACGAGGAGATCTTCTTTCTTCGCTAGTTGAGCTATCCCAATTATCACCTGCTCTAGATGAACCCCAATCTTCGTTTTCAATCCTCTCCGAGGGACGACTTACTTGTCCTCCAGAACTACGGCGACGGTTTTTTTCTGTAGGTGTTGGTCTTTCGCCACTATTGCGCCGATCTTGACGACGGCGGGGTTCATCATCGTAATAGCTATCACGAGACGAACGACTATCCCTGCTACCCTGAATTCGAGGGCGCGGACGTTCCTCCTCGTAGTCATCATAAGGCAGTGGTTCTAACTCTGCATCTACCTCAGCCTCATACCTCTTACCACTATACTTGTAGCGATCGCTAACCTCTCGTTCGTCTACAATCTTCGTGTTGCGCTTAGCTTGCTCAGTGGCTATAGCTCGTAAGCGAAGACTTTCAACTGCAAAAAATACAGTTGTGCCAATCAAAAGCAACTGACCGAATTGCAGAATTGGGTCTAACCGCCAACCTTGAAATATGAGAATAAAGCCGCACACTAAACCGATGGCGGCAAAAAAGATATCTTGATCTCGTTCCAGCCCTGGACGTATGAAGCGGATAAAATACAGTGCTGGTCCAGCCACAGCTAGGAAAATTCCTAAAAGACTGGCTGGATTTGTTCCAAAATTGACTTGAGCCAGAACACTGGCTGAGTTCAGCCCAAAAGTTACCATTGTTGTTTACCCAATAGTCATAATCTATGTTAGCGACTTACAATTAAAATCACTACTGTAATGAGAAATAATATTATTGTAGAGACACGAGATTTTGCGTCTCTACAATATCACCAAAGCTCAAAAACCGCTATCTATTTACGGAATCTTAATAAATACCAGTATTATGAGCGCTGTATTTTATCTTTTTGGCTTACAAAAATCAATCCCACTATTACGGGGATAACAACGATCGCGCTACCCCAAACCAGACTCCAAAGGAAATTTGCTAAAGAAGGCGTCATAAATTCTACCTTTTGTTACACTCTTCATTTCAATTCTAATCGTCTATTACACCTTTAAGCAGCCACTTAGCTTCCTACTTGAGACTTCACACTACACGCTTGCTGACTATCCTTGGAAGTGACAGCGTGATTGTTAGAATTATAGAATAGCTGTTTACAAAGCTTCAAATTTTCCGGCGGTTGCGTTCGTTTTTATTTTTTTACACAGAGAGTAGTTCAAAACATGACTGGTGTAGACCTGACTGCCTGGATTCTAGGTCTGGGATTGGGACTGATGATACTTTTGTTTATTTTCCGTATATTCCTAACTTGGTATCCCCAAGTTAATCTGAATCAGTTACCTTTTAATTTAGTAGCTTGGCCTACAGAACCCTTTTTAGTACCGTTGCGAAAACTAGTGCCACCTGTAGGTGGAGTGGATATTACCCCGATCATTTGGGTTGGGATCATCAGCCTGCTACGGGAAATTTTACTAGGTCAGCAAGGATTGCTGACCATGCTGTCTCGTGTATAGGAATTGTTAGTAGGGGCGAACGGTGAAGCAGCGCTCTAGGAGGGTTTCCCTCCGTAGGCGACTGCACCAAGCCGAAGGGCCGTTCGCCCTTACAGTGGTTAGTGGTTGGTTGTTGGTTGTCAAAAAGTACTACT